>JAYTZS010000358.1:0-8584 GCA_043741885.1 Bdellovibrio sp.
CTATTTCCTGAATTTCACACTTCAACCGGTATATTACGAGCCGGTCGCAGCGCCACTGGCTCTGGTTAAAACTGAAATCAAAGTTTCTGAAACCAAAAAGGCTAAATTGCGCGCGTTTTCAGGATGCTTCCATTTTTCATCTTTAAACATTTCGACATTGCAGTCCGATTTTTTCATCGCCATGAATTCAAGAATTGAACTGATTGCGTTTTCTTTTTCGCAAACACGCAAGAAATCAAGTGAGAGCACATTCGTCGTCCCTTCCCAAATTGCGTACACTTGAGCGTCTCGCAATAAGTAAGGAATTCCCGTATCTTCAATATAGCCTGCACCCCCAAAGGACTCCAGAACCTCACTTGAGATTTGAATGGCTTTTTTGGCGGTATATAATTTTACCAAAGGCGTCAGTGCGCGCAATAGTTTCTTTTCAAGCTCGGTAGCTGCACCTGTTTCTTCTTTCCCTAAAAGTTCAACGATAAAGAAAGTAAATACAAAACATTTTTCAAATTCATTTTGCAAATCACTTAAAGTTTTTTTATGCAACGGCAAGTCGATTAATTTAAAACCGAAAGCCCGACGGCGATTTGCATAATCGAAAGCTAACATCAGTCCGCGCCGCATATGGCCCAGCGCACAGATCGCATTGTACACACGCGTGATATTTAAAACCGTCGCAATAGTTTTAATTCCCTCGCCTAACTTTCCGATCAGTTGGGCGGGGGTCCCATTCATTGTTAACTCAGCCGTAGGAAGGGCTTTCGTACCTAACTTATCTTTCAGCCGATGCACTTCGATCTGACAAAGTTTTTCATCTTGATCGCGCACTTGAAGATAGAACAT
This sequence comes from Bdellovibrio sp., assembly GCA_043741885.1. Classification (GTDB taxonomy): domain Bacteria; phylum Bdellovibrionota; class Bdellovibrionia; order Bdellovibrionales; family Bdellovibrionaceae; genus 21-14-0-10-47-8. The sequence continues at coordinate 841 of JAYTZS010000358.1, forward strand.
TGAAAGCCCACGATTCCCTTTTTCATTGGGATCAGTGCGCGCCAAAGTCAAAGCCATTTGCGAAGTGGTTGCCGAGGTGAACCATTTTTTACCGTAAAGCTTGTATTTTCCGGGCGACCCAAAAATGGCCTCGGTACCGGTTTGACTAACATCGGAACCACCCGTTTTTTCTGTCATCCATTGTCCCGAGGTCCAAAATTCTTTCGGGTCTCTTGAAATTAATTTCGGCAAAACATTCTTTTTTAAATTTTCGTCGCCATAAATTTCAAGCGCGCGGGCCGCACCGTCAGTCATTGCAAGTGGGCATGAATAAAATGCGCTTGAGGGAGAATATAAATACAGTAAAGCCATCTGATAAACCCGCGAAAATTCTTTGTACCGACGCTCGTAAGCCGTGGCGATAATGCCCTCAACAGCAGCCGCTTCTTCAAGTTGTGTCCAAGCCGAAGAGACCTGAATCCGATCGATACGCTTCCCCCAAGCATCAAAAGAAATCAATTGCGGGGGATCCGCCATCGCTTGAGTAGACCATTGCAACCATATTGTCGCGGCCAGTTCACCCACATGTTCAAGATGCGTAAATGTCTCTTTTTGTATTGAACTCGGAAATAGACGTCTCAAATAAGATTGTAGAAATTGATCATTTTTAAAAGTATTTTGCAAAACAGGTCCATCTTGAATAAAGTTCTCCATCAACTCAACTTAGACTTAGGTTTAATAGAAATCAACTCATGAACTTTACTAGTTTATAAATAACTTCTACATATTAATGAACTTTATATGAGGACCTACGGATTTTGATGTAGTATTTCTGATCCTGGCGTTTCTGATCTAGGTGTTTCGGTCCCCGCCACTTCAGAGATATTTAAAAATGTTGTGGACGGAGAGCTCATGAAGCAGCAGCCTCGTGATGATTTTGACCAGGTATCATGATCCCATCTTTTTATTCAAGACCTTTCAAAAGATTTTTTATTTCCTCATGCCCTCGAAGTTTGCGCCACCTTTTTTTGACATTCTCATAGAAGCTTGAACGCCATAGCAGCTGCAGTTTCTTCCGATCCAGCACCTTTGGTCACTTTCGTTCGAAGTGTCACCATTGCAAGATCCCGTTGAAGCCTTCATCATTTCATGCAAAATATTTTTTGCATCACTTTGAAGCCGCTTCGGCAGTTTATCGAGCACATTGGCGATCTTATGAACCCAATATCTTTTCTCTTCAGCTTTTTTAAAAGCCTTGACAGATCCTTAAGGCGCTCCAGGGCACGATCTCCTATGGCAAGCATTGGTGCTTGCAGGCCTCGGTCAATAAGTGAGCGCAAACCGTGAGCCAGGATTCAGCCATTTCACGGTAACCCGGATGAACCGCTACGACCTCCTTGTCTCCGTCTTCAGTCGCATCAATAATGACGAGAAGCCAGATCTTCTTGTCTTCCCCGAGACGAACCTGAACGTTGACCCCGTCAACCCACATGTAGACATATTTTTTATTGATTGGCCGCCTCGTCCAAGTGTCAAATTCTGTCTCTAAAATTTTCTTCAGTTTTACTATCGAAGCTGGCGACAAGCCCATTGTTCCTTCGCCTAAAAATTCACCCAGAGCTGATTTAAAGTCATTCGTGGAAAGACCTTTCAGATACAAAATTGGCAGCAGAGATTCTACCTTCGGAGATTTACGAAGATAGGGCGGCAAGATTGAAGAGAAAAACTTCTCACCCTCTCGACGGTCATTGATACTGGAGCTTGGATCTCGACAGAGCCTGAACCCATATTGATGGTCCTTGATTTTGAAACTCCGTTGCGAACAACAAGCCGTTTTCTGGTCTCGTCAATTTCGTTTTTGTTTTTCCGGATATATTTTTTTCGACCTCGAGATTCAAGGCTTGCACAAGAAGACAAAGAGCCCCCTCTCTGGCAATCTCAACGAGACTTAATTCAAAATCCTGGCGCACTTCGGATTTGGTTCATACAACTTTTTGCATAGCAGCTTTTCTCTTTTCTCACCATTGTGGTGGGTTGGTTTCGTCACCAACGAGGTGATACCGCCATGTTTCTCTTTTCAACCATCCATAACTTTCCAAAATTTCTCCCAACCGGAGAGGCTCATACGGCTTTTGGTATTTTCAAAGGCAAATCGTACCCGATCAGGATAAGTATGAAAATCTGATGCTAGGCTATCGAATGTGGAAAGCAAACACGAATCCCAATAGAATTTCAGACCTTCTTAACGAGAAAAAAATTGCTCCGAGAATCGCAAAATTTTGGAACCAAAACGCTATCGTAAACATCATCACCCGATTGAGCTGCCATTAAAAATCGGCAGCCTTTTTCAACTAACTTAGAAATCTAGTTCAAAATGGTTTTTTTGAACTAAGACCTATATCTTCAGGATTGGCTACATAGATTAAATGATCGACCCATTTTCCAAATTCAAACCAGTAACGTTTTTTGATTCCTTCTTTACGCATGCCAATGGGTTTGACCAAGCGTATTGATTTTTTTGTCTAAGTTGATCGCCGCTTCGAGGCGATTTCGCTTGAGCTTGCAAAAACCTATTTTTAGACCTGCATTAGCAGCCTCTTGACCATAGCCTTTTCCCCAGTGGCGATTGCACGATTTGACTTGTTGATGAAATCATTCCGCTTTTGAACGGTTCTGTTTGATAGGTGTGATCCATTTTTATCTCCAATGTGAACTCCTGCCCCGAGGGCAGGACTGGTTCTACTTTGCTCTTCTTTTATTTTTTCTTTTCAGACTTTTCTTTACTCTTCATCTGTTTCATCATTTTTTGACACTCCGGCTTGCCCATTTTCTCTTGGCATTTTTCCATGCATTGCTGATCGCACATTTTTCCGTTCTTGTGCGTTTCCATGCACTGGTGCTTCATGTTCATCATCTGATTCATGTCCATTTGTCCCATCATTCCTTTGTTCATCATATCGCCTGAGGCAGAATCCTTTGGACTAGCCTGAGCTTTCGCATCGGGATGATGCTCTTCGTGCGACTGTGTAGTAGTAGTTCTGTCTTCTGCATGAGCATTTCCAAAAAATAGGAAACTTGCTAATGTCATCGATATCATCAGTGCTGTTTGCTTACTTGTTTTCATGGCTTTTCTCCTTGGTTATTTTGGTCGTTAGTTTTTCTTCAAATACGTTTAATAGTATGGCACAGATCCAAATTAGGCTTAGCGATAAGATCCATCATCTGAAGTCAGCTCCTATTTTGAAATTTACTGCTGTCATAGTTCCAATTGAAGAGATCCCAGCAAACAATGCGGTAAACCAAGACCAAGTTTCAGACTCTCGAAACGATTTAAAGGCTAGGAATACAAAGAGCATGCCGGATGAAACAAAGTAGCCACCCATCAGGCGAAACACTTGAATCAACCACGGAGAGGCAAGGCCCCTGAGGCTCTGCTCTTGGGATTCATTCAAGCCCATGAATCGAACGTCTTCAGGAAGCAGTTGTGGGCGAAAAAATATAAAATAAATGCCAATACCAATCAGGATAAACCCAAAGAGACTAAGAAGATAAAATGAAAGATGGGATTTAAATTTCATAATTTCACCCAGCCTAGAATCAAATAAATCATAAGAAACACGAGCGCGATCCAACAGCCCCAATACCAAATATTCTCCAATAACTGCGGTCTGTAATTTTTTGTCTTCTCAATCTGATGTTTTAAATACATCCCACATCCATGAGAAATGATTCAAATAACAAAAATGGTCACGGCATGAGTTTTTAAGGCATCTTGAAACAAAATGGCGATTCCGCCTCCTAAAAACCCTGCTCCAACCGAAGAAAGAAGATCTGCCCGTTTAAGCTGGTCCATTATTTGCCTGCTCTTACACGGTCTTCTGAACTAACGATCTTGGAGCGCGAAACAGAACCCGCTAGTCTAAATTCATCTATGCTCTCTAGGGTTGTTTGCGCAATATTACCAAGGGCTTCTTTCGTTAAAAACGCCTGATGGGAGGTAATTAGCACGTTGGGGAAAGTTAATAGTCTTGCAAGGATGTCATCCTTAAGAATTTTATCTGACAGATCATGAAAGAATACGTCCTCTTCCTCCTCGTAGACATCAAGTGCAGCGCCTCCGATTTTTTCTGTTTTCAATCCGTCGATAAGTGCTTTGGCATTAATCAGTGCGCCTCGACCTGTGTTGACGATAAAAACACCGGCCTTCATTTCAGAAATCGCCTTTTCACCGATAATATGATGGGTACCTGGCGTAAGTGGTACATGCAGAGAAATAACATCAGATTGTCGACAAAGGCTTTGAAGATCCGTGTAAGTGATAGAAGGATTTTTTTCTAGCTCTGAATCCTTTTGCAGATCAACAGCCAAGACATGGCATCCGAAGGAGGTCATAATTTGCGCGAAGATTTTCCCTATACGACCGGTGCCAATCACACCCACTGTTTTTCCATGAAGATCAAAACCAACCAATCCATCAAGCGAAAAATTTAGTTCTCTTACCCTTGAGTAAGCACGGTGGATTTTTCTATTGAGAGTTAGTAAGAGCGCAACGCTATACTCAGCAACAGCGTATGGAGAATATCCTGGAACTCTAGCAACAACCAAATTGCATCTTGCGGCAGCCATCAGATCCACATGATTAAATCCGGCAGATCTTAAAGCGATTAACTTAACGCCCATCTCTTTAAGTACCTTTATACATTCCTCATCAAGCTTATCATTCACAAATGAGCATACGACTTCGGCTCCCTCTGCAATGCGGGCTGTTTTAAGTGTTAATCGCACGTCAAGAAAATCAATTTTAAAATTATATTTCTCATTGGCCTTTTGGAACACGTCCTTTTCAAAATGGTGAGTGTCAAATAATGCAATTTTCATGTCAAAGTTCCAGTAAGATGGATTTTGCAACATTCAGGAATTAATGACTGGATATGTTTTGCGGCCATTTGGAGCTTTGTGGTGAAATCGGCGGCGCTTTCAATGAGAAAATAATTTGAATGATTTTTCCAAATCTCATGAATCCTTTGATCTATTTGGGCTGCTAGTTCGGCAGACTCCACACGAATTGGATTTTGGTAATTATACCCTTTTTCCAAACTGGGTGATCGCAAGTGAATCACGGCTTTATATTTTTTAAATTCCATATCAAGATTCGTATTGAGCGTCGCAAAAAATTCAGATTCCGCCTCAGGCCAGTAGGCTAAGCCATCTAAAGTTCCTCTATCGCAAAGACCCATGGACCACTTTTTTTCTTCGATGACAAGTTTTTGCATCTCTTCTTGGACATGGTAGATGGCTCTTTGCGCAGCCTTCTTTCCAGAGGGAGAATCCAATCTCCAGAACCCTCCACCAAATAGGATCGAGGCTGCTTCAGGTAAAATAGCGATATGTTCACAGAGTGCCTTACGAACAAATTCAAGCACAGCCGTCTTTCCTGCACCAGGTCCGCCAGTAAGAACGACAAACTGAGAAACATCATGTTTTTCTTTGCATGAACAGGGTCGCTCACAGTTTTGTGGAAGGCTCATCATAGCTACTCCAGTCTCGCGATTTCGTCTTGAACAGGAACAGTGCATTTCCACCCGAAGGTTTCTGTCAATCTGCGTCTAAACTCATCAGCTGCCGAAGATTCCCCATGCGTGACAAAAACTTTTTGAGGACTGATCTTTGATTCTGAAAACCATTGGATCATTTCCTTATAATCGGCGTGAGCGGACATGTTGGGTAAAACTTTGATCTGAGCTTTTACCGGAACATACTGACCATGAACTTTGATCTCCTCGGCGCCTTTAACTAAAGCTTCTCCTCGCGTTCCTGCCGCCTGAAAGCCAGTCAGCAAAATGGTATTTTGAGGGTATGGAGCAAATGCCTTAAGGTGGTGAAGGATGCGCCCCCCGGTTAACATTCCGCTCGCAGAGATAATGAGCATCGGGCCTTTACGCTCATTCAAAGACTTAGATTCCTCTACCGAATGGACATACTTTACTACGTCACACGTCTCGACACACTCTGTCTCAGACAATCTGTGAAGCTTGTTGAACTCATGAAATATTTTGCTGACGTTGGTCGCCATTGGACTATTGAGGTACATGGGAAATTCAGGAATGCGTTTCTGTTTTTTTAAAATCGACAAGTCATACATAATTGCTTGCGCACGACCTACAGCAAAGGCTGGAATGAGAATGACACCTTTCCTTTGATAGGTTTCGTTAATCGCATTAGCAAGGTCGTCTAACGTATCTGTCTTATTATGTAGACGATCGCCATAGGTGGACTCAGTTACCAAATAGTTGACCTGAGAAAGCGGCTCAGGTGGATAGAAAATTTTGTCATTCATTCTTCCAATATCGCCGGTAAAAGCGATTTTTCGTCCGTCTGCTTCGATAATAATCGAGGCAGCACCTAAAATATGACCGGCATAATGAAATTCAAAATTGAAATTTGTACCCAAGGATTTTTTTTCTTTGAATGGAATCGTCTCAAAATACTGCATGGAATCTTCAGCATCCCGAACTGTAAAAAGAGGGAGTGCTGGTTCATGCTTTGTTTTCTTTTTTCTATTCAAATATTCGGTCACTTCTTCCATAAGGTGCCCCGAATCAGCCAAAAGAATGCGACATAAATCCTTCGTTGCAGGCGTGCAGTATATTTTGCCTTTGAACCCTTCTTTGACGAGGCGAGGAATGTATCCCGAATGATCGATATGTGCATGGGTAAGAATAATTGAACTGATCTCCGCAGGATTTACGGGAAACTTATCCCAGTTTCTCAGTCTAAGTTGCTTTAGACCCTGGAAAAGGCCGCAGTCGATAAGAATTCTCTGACCTTTATTTGTTAACAAATACTTTGAACCTGTGACGGTTCCTGCGGCCCCTAAAAATTGTAGTTCCATTTTATCCTCACACATTAAGTCTGCGACCTGTTTTAGTTGTGAAACTGACTCCTAGGCTTTGATATGAGCTTGCCTATTTCCTTTTAACTTGCCCAATTTCGGAAAAAATCGAGTGGTTTCGATTGCGTACTTTCGATAGGTATCTACCCACTCTTTTTCCACTTCCTTTTCTTCTCTTAGAGAAAGGCGAACATAGGTCCAAACCAAAATTGGGAACATGACAAGTGTCACTAGCGTTGGCCATTGAAACAAGAATCCAAGCATTACTAAAACAAACGCGACATACTGTGGATGGCGAATGTGTTGATAGGGACCTTCGATAGCGAACTTTTTTTCTTTTTGGTCTTTATATAAAACTCTCCAAGAAGACGAAAGTAGCCAAAATCCAGCAACAATCAGAACACTGCTCAAAATGTGAAGAACATCAAAGTGAGGATCTCCCTTTAAGCCAAGCAGGGTATGCAGCAAATGACCATTGTCATGACTTAGAAAGTCTACTTGTGGAAATTTTTGAGCGAGCCAGCCAGAGAGAAGATATTTTGAAAGAGGAAAGCCGTACATTTCTGCAAACAAGGCAACTATGAAAGCAGAAAAAGTGCTGAAAGTTCGCCAGTCTCTTTTGGTTTGTGGCTTAAAAAAACTAAACGCAAAGAAAATAAAAATAAGTGAATTTATGATAGCGAGACCCCAGAGGCCATACGCAGATCCTTCTGAATGATTCATGATTTTTTCTCCAGTTCTTGATTTCCATGGTCGTCATGGCGGTGATGTCCATGATGCATAAATATATGCATCAGAGGACATGCTACCAAAGTCACGGCACCGCCTACAATAACGACGAAGGTCAAAATGACAGCCGCACGATTAGCAAGA
>JAYTZS010000359.1:0-21767 GCA_043741885.1 Bdellovibrio sp.
ACAAGATTTTATTGCTCAAGAATTCGTGCCCGCACCCGAGAGAATATTCAAAACTCCTGAAGGAGAGAAAAATTTCAAATTCGATCTTCGATTTTATGCTTATCAGGACCAAGTACAAATGGTTGTCGCAAGAATTTATCAGGGGCAAGTTACCAACTTGAGAACACCCTACGGCGGCTTCGCACCCGTTGTTTTTTCTTAAACTCAGTCGACAGGTTTTGTTGAAGCTGTTTCTCGCTCAGCAGATTGCGCGGCGGCGGCTTTGGCACTGAAGAATTTTTCATTTTCACGTGTGAACTGCTCTTTGAAATGGGCTCGGAACATTGTCTGCGCCATAAACGAAGATTTCACAGTCCATTTTTTTACATTCACCGTCAGAGCGCCAATTGCTATTTTCTGATTTTCATTCATTGCATAACCAACAAACCAATCAACTTTCCCTTTTGGGTCGTCTCCTGTGAGGGATCCAGTCTTGCCGCCAATCACAAGTTCTTTAAAATGCCTGTCGCGAACCAAAGTGCGAAATGATTTTCGCGATGTTCCCTTGGTGATTGTGGCTTCCATCAATTGTTTCAGCTGATCTGCGCCGCGTGGACTCATCGTCACTGCTTCGACAACCGGCTCTGACTGAAAAATAACTTCGCCTGCGCTGTTGCGAACTTTGTCTACAATGTAGGGAACATGCATCACTCCATCTTCAGCAACAGCACTTGCAATCATCGCACCTTGCATCGGACTCATACGGGTGATTTTATTATAGCCTGAAGCCATTTCTGTCAGATGGAAATTTTTCTCTTTTGGTATTTGAGTAAAGCCTGAATCAAATGGCAAATCGGACTGAATGTTTTTATTGAAGCCAAAACGAATCGCATAATCTTCAATATCTTGCGGAGCCATCCGCTCTAAAGTCAGCCGACCGAACACAGTATTGATCGACCTAGCAAAAGCATCTCGCAAAGTGATTTCTCGGCTCCAGCGATTTTTCTTATCAGACATCACATTTTTTTTGTACAAAGTGTGATTTCCCCCGTTAAACATCACCAATGTATCCGGTGTCACTTTGTAACGATCAAGAGCTGCCGTGGCAGTGATGATTTTAAACACCGAAGCTGCTGGGAAGGTTCCTCGCAAGGCGAGATTAGGAGCATTGGCATTTTCTTTCTGGAAACTTGCCAAGGCTAGAATTCGACCTGTCGAGGCATCAAGCATCACAATGGCGCCGTAATCAGGCTTGTAGGATTTCAATAATTTCTCAGCTGCGGTCTGAAGACTGGGATCAATTGTGTATTCGACTTTGCCAGAAACGGTTGAGCCGCCGTGCTGCAATTCAATCTGCTCAATGAAGTGATTGGCCAAAATAGACGGCCCGATTTTCTCTGACAGCTGGGCTCGGAATTCGCTGATTTTCTCAGTTTTTGCTGCTTCTTTAACTTCTTTAGGAATCTCACGGAGGGTCCAGAACAAACACAGCGCCGCTAGGGTGAAACAAATCGCTGTGAAGCTATAAACCCACTTCCTTTTTTGGAATATCTGCATGTCTCTATTATGAAACGAGATTTTCTCGAGTTTCAACTATGAAGATCGAAACTCTGCTATAAAATTGGTTGCTTTTTAATTAAGACTAAACTTACAAACAGGGCTGAAAAAAATTTATGAAAACAAAAGACCGCATCGTCCAGTCCTCTATCGACCTATTTAACCGCAGCGGTGTTGTGGCTGTGACAACAAATCATATAGCCAAAGAGCTGGGCATCAGTCCGGGAAATCTGTATTTTCATTTTGCCAATAAAGAAGAAATCATTCGCCAAATCTTTCGTCAAATGTCACTTGAGACTTATCGATTATGGAAGACGACCAAAGCCCAGAAGCTAGAGCATCCACTTGTTTTGATTGAGAAAAATTTTGAGCTCTTCTGGCGCTATCGTTTTTTTCATCGAGAGATGTATTTCCTCAAAAGAAAAGACTCTTTGCTTTCTAAGCAATGGAAGGCCCACATCGCAAAATGTCTGAAGCTCATGACACTGATGTACCGTCGATGGATCAAGCAGGGCTGGATGGCACCAATCAGCGATGCCGAAGAAATCCATTTTCTAGTCAATGTGCTTCTCGCCACTGCCTCCACTTTTTTGCAGTTTTTCGAATCGGCTGAGCGCACTCCTGCTTTAAAACACATCGAAACCGGCAAACGCTACGTGGCGCGAATTCTGGTGCATCACACCCAAGGGGCGATGGCATCAGATTTTGAAAAACTGATTCGTTCATAGCTTATTAATTAAGCAAAAATCAATACTGATGCGCCACGAAATGACGGAGAGTCGGCGACCTCTTAATCATAAGCCAGTGTTTCACCTTTTGTCTTACGACAAGGAGTCTTTGTTATGAATTCAGGCTTATTTTCTTTAGATGGTTTTGCATTTCTGTTGCGCTGGTTCCACTTCTTTTTTGGAGTGATTTGGATCGGTCACCTCTATTATTTCAATTTCACTCAAGGTGCCGCTATGGCCGAAGCGGATGCTCCGACCAAATCCGGCATCACCCGAATTCTGCTTCCTAAGGCCCTTTGGTGGTTTCGTTGGGGCGCTATGTGGACCATGGTCACTGGAGTTTTGATGCTTTTATTGAAAGGCCATCAGGCTGGTGGAATGGCTATTTACTCGAGCTCTTGGGGAGTCTGCATCTTGATAGGTGCTGCTCTCGGGTTGACCATGTGGGCGAATGTTTGGTTCATCATTTGGCCACATCAAAAAGTGATTATTGCTTCTGCGACCCAAGTATCAGCTGGCGGTCAGGCCAATCCTGAAGCTGCAAAACTGGCTCCTAAGGCCGCACTAGCCTCTCGCACCAACACCTTGTTCTCCATCCCCATGTTATTTTTCATGGGAGCTGCCAGCCATCTGCCCTTAACAGTCACTCCAGAATCTAAGCTGGGTGCACTGACAGCAGTGTTGGTCGTATTGTGGCTATTGCTTCAAGGAAATGCCATCAAAGGAAAAATGGGACCGATGGCAACGCCAAAAGGAGTGATCCACTGCGGATTTGCACTCACAGCTGTGATCTATGTGATTGTTGCAGTCCTGGTGTAATCGAAACTTGAGTTTGATTGAACAATTCAAAAATTAGTGAGAAAAGAGGAGCATGGAAATCACGCTCCTCTCTTCATTAAAACAAAAGTTTTTAATTTCGGCGTCTTTACTGATCCTTTTGGGTGCTGGCTGTACTGGCACAGGGTCGGAACAAAACGCGGCTAAAAACTCACCTGTAAAATCCGCAGAGCTAACGCCAATCCAGCTGGCCGAGAGAGGAAAAGCAATTTACCTTTCGAATTGCATTTCTTGTCACAATGTCCAACCAAGTAAATCGGGTACAGTGGGTCCAGCCATTGCCGGATCATCTCTAGAACTTTTAGAGGCCAGAATTTTGCGAGCTGAATATCCAGCTGGATACAAGCCCCAACGAGAGACCGCGCAAATGCCAGCTTTGCCACAATTGAAAAAAGAAATCCCGGCTTTGCATGCTTACTTGAATTCTCCTGAGGCCTTGAATGCGAAGTGAGTCGACCCACGGCAAAATATTTGCGACTTCTAGAGCAGCAATTTTGGACTGCAAAAGGATTTTCAAAGACGGCGGCTTCCGCGGAGTTGTAGCGAAATATGGGTGGAAAATTTTCGCAATTTTCTTCGTGTATTATTTAACTCGAGACTTGATTCTTTATGTTCTCTTGCCTTACCTTTTGGCGAAGCCGTTCCTTCATTGATTTTTCATCTGGGATCTTTCTTTGATCAGTGGGTATTTTGTGTAATTTTACTACTGAGTCGAAGCCAGACTGGTCTGCATAAGTCGCGACCTTAGTCGGTGCAATAGTGTGAGTTCGATGGCGCGACTTTACTTGTGCTCGAGTACAAGCCCAAGTCCTTAAAAAAGGGTATGGGTCACCACGTTTCGGACGAGTTGGTGACCGGTACCATTTTCCAAGCAACATGTTGAAAACAAGTCGGTTTTTATATTTTCACTCGAATGTTATGAAGAAAAAAATCTTGTCCGGATCTACCCTGGAAGGCCCACCGAAAGTTGTAGCAAGAGTGCTTGCAGCCACTCCAAAAACCGACCCACTTTTTAGAGAAAGAGGGAAATCACTGCCCTCTTTCTTGAAAAAGTGGGTCCAGTGTTGTTTGAAATTAACCGATTTTCCATCAGTCCCGGAAGGTATGATATTCCTCTCTCTCCCTCCCTCTCTCTCTCTCTCTGAACTTTTGATTTTGAAAAAATCGGAAGTTAACAAGCGGTTACGACCTTGGATTTCTCTGCTGATATCCATACGCGCGTTAGTGAAATCCATACTACGGAATTGTCACTTCTCAATAAGATCGAGTTATCCACATTTTACCTACTCTTTATAGAAAGATCCAGATCACTGGCGAACTTTTCGACACCCGCAGTAACCTTTTCTTAACAAAAAATTGCTGTTTCGAGCGGGCGCGAGAGCGGGTAGAGTGTGCTTTCTGGGAGGACTTTCATGGGTGGTTGTGTTGGGGCTTTGTTATCAGTTTTAGTTCTTGGATTTTTATCCAACTCTAGCGGCAATGCTTCATCAACCGTCGTTAGCCAATCTGGAAATTCCTCGAACAAGTGTGAGAATTTGATTCAAGATTTAAAATCTATGCAGGGCGCGCAAAAAGAATTGCTTCAGTCTTTTATGAAAAAAAATGAGACGATGGCTGAAGTCCTCGACCAGCAGGCCGATCGCCTAGAGAAGAATCTCGTTTTGCACCAATCACTGAAAAAATATGACCTAAGTCCGATGCATGTCTCGGCTGAAGCTTTTCGCAGCCACCGAGTGAAAGAGGCTCAAATCGTAGATCGATTTGGGAAAGCTTCAGGTGAATTACTAGAGCAAGTCAAAGCCTGTTTGGCAGTCAATTCGAAGATCGCGGAAATTGTTCAAAAATAATCTCAAAGCGAGGCGCGAATCTCGAAATAATTGCAAAACATGTTTCGATTTTAAGCAGATTTTCCGAAAAGAAAGAATGCCTCGAGGTCTCTTAAAACTCTTCTTCAGTTTTATTATTTCTACCTGCTTTCAGACAGTTGTCTTTGCTGAGGGGCCAGTTTGTGTTCGAGTGAAAGAAGCCACCGCAAGAGCATCAAAACCCGTGCGAGTTACTGCCTCTAGTAAAAAAATAGAAATTCTTAGTTTTGATAAATACACTCCTTTGACGGCCACCGGAAAAAAAGAAGGCAGGTGGGTTGAGGTTCAATCAAAAAGTGGCAGAATCTATTGGCTCAAATCGAGTGACCTCTCTCGTTCAATGCAATGCTTAGAAGTCAGTGTTCAAAAATCGCAAACTTACCTTGGTCCAGGCAAAACTTTTGATCCTTCAAAGTTGGCTGAGCGAGGAGAAGTGTTTTTAGACTTGGGCGGTGAAGATGGATGGACACAGGTTCAAGATTCTCAAGGTGAAAGATCTTGGATTAACTTAGATCACACGTGGAAGCCGTCCTCAAAACTGCGCATGTCCTTCACTCCAGATAAATAACCTCGCTGTGTGATAGTCCTGATGCGTGTCGTGTTACATGTTCAGGACCTGGTCGTGAAATTGATAGTTTCGGGATATTTGACGCAAAACTCAAGTCAGATTTGGTAAGCTAAAAGAGTCTACTTCGCTCGAAAAATCACTCATTGCGGCAAAGAAGAATTGGTTCATAAACAGATTCAATAAGTTGAATAGGTTTAAGTTCCTGTAAGATTTTAGTTGCCAAACAAAAGTGAAGTGCATTTAATATGGCAGTTCCAAAATGGGACCTTTTCGAAATCGATGTTTCGGGAAGATCTGCAAGGATAGCGGAAGACGATCAATCGGGTCATCTAAGGAGGGAAAAGATGTCTCAAATTTCTCAGCAACTGATTTCTGAATGCCGAGGCAAGCTTTTGCAAACAAAAGCCGATCTGTTGAATCGAGTGAAAGAATCGCGGAGCGATCTTCACAACGACGACCGAGGTGGCGATGAAGCGGACCAAACAGTCCGAGTTTTGGCTGAAGCCGAATTTTTGAATCGACATGAAAGACTGAGAACTCAATTGATCGAAATTGAAAGTGCTTTGGCAAGAATCGAAGGCGGAAGCTTCGGAGTTTGCGAAGAGACTGAAGAAATCATCGAACCGGAAAGACTTCGTGCTATTCCTTGGACTCGACTGAGCATTGAAGGCGCTGAAATTCGTGAATCCATGACAAAACGTTATGCTCGCGGAAGCTAGCTTTTTAAAGTATAAAGACAAAGCCGGCAACCGTCGGCTCTGGAATTCCTCGACAGATTATTTGCTGACTTTGTTGGAGACCACGGACCACCCACAAAGTTTGTAAAGCACTCGGGCACCCACGTTGCCATCCCACTCGGCCTGCTGGTTTACGCCCGAAGAAACTTCATTCACGTCAAAGGCAACGATTGTTCTTCCACTTTCAACCACGGAACGGAAGAGATAAAAAACCTCGTTCAAGCTCAAGCCGCCAGCCACTGGAGTTCCCGTGCTTGGACACAGAGCTGGATCCATCCCGTCAATATCGAATGAAACATAAACGTTCTGCGGTAGTTCTGCGACAATGTCTTTACAGATCACAGACCAAGGATCACCTTCCAGCTGACGACGTTTGTTCTGTAAATCAAAAAAAGTTTTGATTGTTTTTGGGTGATTTTGAATGAAGTCGTACTCGTCTTCGCTGAAATCACGAATTCCAACCTGAACTAATTTTTGCGGTTTGAAATCACTTGTCATCACATTGTACATGATTGAGGCGTGAGACTGGTGAAAGCCCTGGTAGGCGCAGCGGAGATCGGCATGGGCGTCTATGTGCAAGACCCCGAACTCACCCTTGAGCTTTTCGCTCACCGCGCGAATCGCCCCCAGCGGACTTGAGTGATCTCCGCCGATCAGGCCAAGTAATTTGCCATGAGCCAGAATTTCTTTGCTTTGCTTGTAAACCCAATCTGACATTTCTGCACAAGCGGCATTCACGTCCTGCAGAATTTTTTCTTCAAGAACCGGATTGTCAGCCAATTGAGTTTTCATTTTGATCAGCTCTTGTGCTTTGGCTTTCATGACTTTGTTTTTATCTGCCATCTCCTGCGAGATCGGTCGCATGAAATAACCAACTTCGTAGGACTTTCCAGTCTCCAAGTCGAAGAGATCGATCTGCTCAGAGGCTTGACGGATGATGCGCGGGCCATTGCTTGCACCTTGTCCATACGACGTCGTCACTTCCCAGGGCACCGGAAGCAGAATCAGCTTGGATTTTTCCTCTGTGATCGGGATCCCGAAAATTCCAAATTCAGATGAAATGGTTTGAGAGGGATTGAAGTGACTCATAAAAAATCCTTTTTGTGCAAAGTGGCGGAATCTGTCTGAAGTCCTTGATTATTACCACCGCTTGCCACAAATTGGGACAGCAAAAATGAAGGAGAAACAGCTCATGACTCGCATCATTTCTTTGGCGCATTTGGTGAAGCAATCAGCTCGGCAGCTTGGGGTGGCAGTCGCCATTTTGGCTTGCGCCTCGCCAGCAGCATTGGCTATTGGCAATCCGGCCGCACCTCAAGGTGGAAATTTTAACATTAACATTCGGACTGAGCCGCCGACGATTCATCCGATTACATCCAGTGATGTCTCAGCACAAAATGTTCATGATTTCACCTTGTCCTCTTTATTGACCAAGGACGCTGAAACTTTTGAGTGGAAGCCGTTGCTTGCTGAGAAGTGGGAAATATCAAAAGACGGCAAAGTCTTTACTTTTTGGTTGCGAAAAAATCTAACTTTCCACGATGGTCATCCGTTGACAGCAGAGGATGTGAAGTTCTCCTTCGACGCTATTTTTGAGCCAAAGTACAATGCGGCTCACAAGCGACCCTATTACGAAGGAATTTCGAACGTCGAAATCGTCGATCCTTATCAAGTGAAATTTCACACCAAGGAAGTTTACTTTTTGAATTTTGATATCGCCGCAGGTATGGCAATCATTCCGAAACATATTTATTCGGATGTCGATAAATCTAAAAAAATGAACAAAGAGCTGATCGGCTCTGGCCCTTACAAAATTGATAAATTCGACAAAGGTCAAAAAATCATACTTAAGAAATATGACAAATGGTTTGGCAATGGACTTCCTGAATTTAAAGGAATGTACAATTTCGACACTGTTACTTTGCGATTCGTGAAAGATGAGAACGTCTATTTAGAAATGCTGAACAAGGGCGATCTTGACTATGATGACCTCAGTCCTGAGCAGTTTGTGAAAAAGACTGAAGGCGGCAACTGGGGCAAGTCGGTGATCAAAGTGAAAGCTGAAAATCAGCTCGGAAAAAACTATCGTTGGGTCGGTTGGAACATGGAAAATCAACTTTTCAAAGACCGAGATGTCCGCTATGCGTTGGCTCATCTGATGAACCGAGAAGAGATGATCGCTAAATTTCGTTATAATCTTTCAGTTCTGGCAACAGGGCCCACCGACGTCTTTTCGGATTATGCTTCGCCTAATGTGAAACCAATTTTATTTGATCCCAAAAAAGCGCAAGAGCTTTTAGGCAAAGGGGGATGGAAAGATTCTGACAAAGATGGAGTGCTTGATAAAATGATCAATGGAAAGAAAGTAGATTTTCGCTTCACCTTGGTCCACTCGAACAAAGAGTATGAAAAGTATCTGACCTATTACAAAGAAGATTTGAAAAAAGCTGGAATCGACATGGAGATTAAATATCTCGAATGGAATTCTTTTATCAAAATTCTGGATGATGGCAAGTTTGATGCTGTTTCACTGGCGTGGACCACCGGGATTGAATTTGATCCGAAACAACAATGGGGCTCTTCAAGTGCCACGACCGGAGGATCAAATTTCATCAAGTACAAAGTTCCTGAAGTTGACAAGATGATTGAGTTAGCTCGCGGCGAAATGGACCGCAAAAAGAGAATTGTTCTTTTGCGCAAAGTTTATGAGCGAATTGCAAATGATGCGCCTTATGTTTTTATGTTCAACGAGAAGTTCTCTCTGTATGCTCATAACAACAAAATCGGAAAATCGGTGGATTCTTATAAGTACGGTATTGGCAGCGATTATTGGTGGCTCAAACCTTAATTTCAAGTTGGGTTTCTTTTGATCATTTACCTCATACGAAGAACATTGCTGATGATTCCAACTTTCATTGGAATCACCTTGGTTTCCTTCCTGGTGATCAACCTAGCGCCGGGCGGGCCAATCGAGCAGAAACTCCAAGCGATGAGATTTGGCGGAGCTGCTGCCGAAGGTGGCTCTAGCATGGGCGCCGGACGTGGAAATCAAACTTCTGGAGTGAATGAAGAAATTCTTGCAGCTCTCAAAAAGCAATATGGCTTTGATCAACCAGTTCATATCCGTTACTGGATTTGGTTGAAGAATCTTTCTCACTTGGATTTTGGCCAAAGCTTCACCTATGAAGAGCCAGTAATTGACGTCATCGCCTCTAAGTTTCCAGTGTCATTGCAGTTTGGAATTGCCTCGCTCATTTTAACCTACTTAGTTTGTATTCCTTTAGGAATGGCCAAAGCGATTCGCGCCGGTGGCATGTTCGATTCGATATCAGGACTGATTTTGTATATCGCTTATTCGGTACCACCCTTAGTGCTTGGCATTTTCCTCATTGTATTTTTCGCCGGTGGACGACATCTGAATTGGTTTCCTATTGGCATGTTGTATTCAGATCAGTACGACTCTCTCGGGTTTTTTGGAAAAATTGGCGATCGAATTCATCATTTTGTATTGCCACTGACTTGTTACATGATCGGGGGCTTTACCGAACTCTCGATGTTGATGCGAAACTCGATGCTCGAAGTGATCCGCCAGGACTATGTTCGAACGGCGCGGGCCAAGGGCTTGAACGAAAATGTCGTGCTCTACAAACATGCTATGCGAAATGCTCTGATTCCAATTGCCACAGGAATCGGTGGATTTTTCCGAGTGTTTTTGGCGGGTTCATTGATTGTAGAAACTGTTTTTCAGTTGGATGGAATTGGGCTTCTCTCTTACAAATCAATCTTGGCCCGAGATTACAATGTGATCATGGGCTTGATTTTTCTTTCCTCGGTGATTCTGATGTTGGGCCGACTGTTTAGCGATATTGTGTATGTGATAGTTGATCCAAGGATTGATTTCACATGATTGAACATCGTTTGATTCGAAATGACCTGACCTTGAAACGTTATCGCAAATTCAAGCGCAACAAAACCGCTGTGATTTCAGTGTGGGTTTTAATTGCTGTTTCCTTTTTTAGTTTCACAGCTGAACTTTGGGCCAACAACAAGCCGCTGATCATGAAATACCACAATCAAATTTTGATTCCACTGTTCAATGAATACCATCCCAGCCAATTTGACCGCGAGGACATTCAGGTGATGGATTACAAAGCACTTGAAATTCAATCCCCCGATTGGGTCCTCTGGCCAGTCGTGCGTTGGGATCCCTTCGAGAGCAATAAAAAAGTTGAAGAGTACCCGTCGCCGCCCTCCCGTGAAAATTGGATGGGGACGGACGACCGTGGACGAGATGTTTTTACCAGGCTCCTGTATGGCTTTCGCTATTCGATTGGCTATGCCTTTGGAGTTTGGTTTTTGTCCTATTTACTTGGAGCTTTTTTAGGTTCCATTCAGGGCTACATGGGTGGACGGGCTGACATTGTAGGTTCTCGCTTGGTCGAGCTGATTGAGATGACCCCGCAGCTTTTGCTTTTGATCACAGTCATTTCAATTTTTGAGCCCTCGATGGGTTTATTAGTTGTGTTCAGCGTTTTGTTTGATTGGACTGGGATTTTTCATCACATGCGAGCTCAGTTCCTACAGCTGCGCAAACGAGAGTATGTTGAAGCCGCTCGAGCTCTTGGAGCGTCTCACATGCGGATCATCAGCAAACATATTTTGCCGAATGCTTTGACTCCACTTGTGACTTTTTCTCCCTTTGCAATTGCCGCAAATATTTCTGGCTTGGCTTTGCTTGATTACCTCGGACTTGGGCTAAGGGCGCCGACGCCAAGCTGGGGAGAGCTGATGGGACAAGCTCAACGCTATTTTAATTTGGCCGAATGGTTGGTGTGGTGGCCTTCCATAGCTCTTTTGGTGACAATGATTGCCTTAATCAACATCGGTCTGGCAGTTCGAGATGCCTTCGATGCAAAAATGTAAAGGATCCTCTTGATGAATGAGTCGAAGCCAGAACAAAAAAATCATTCAACCATCTTGGTCACCGGAAGCACCGATGGAATTGGGCTTGCGACAGCACAAAAGCTCTTCGTGGCTGGACATAAAGTCCTGGTTCATGGGCGGACAGAAGAGAAAGCTCGATCGGCTTTGCAAAAGATTGCTTATTTTGCAGGGGTGAAAGAAAAATCTCAAACTCCGACTCTCTTGCCAGTCTGGGGAGATCTGTCGAGTATGAAGGAAGTGGTGAGTTTGGCTCAGCAAGTTCAAAAGTTAGCACCTGATCTCAACGTTCTTTTGCACAATGCCGGAGTCCATTCGAAAGAACGAACTTTGACCAAAGATCATTTTGAAACGACATTTGCTGTGAACCACTTAGCTCCACATCTGTTGACTCATCACTTGCTGCCTGTATTAAAATCGCAATCGGCTGCTCGGATTGTGACTGTGTCGTCAGTGGCGCACCAACGAGCTCATCTAAAACTAGATAATTTAAACAGTGAAAACCATTTCGAAGGCTATGAAGCTTATTCGACCTCAAAATTGTGCAATATTTTATTTACTAGATGTTTGGCAGCGCTATTGAAGCACAGCAGCCATGTCACCGCCAACTGTTTGCATCCAGGAGTGATTGAAACCAAGCTCCTTCGATCAGCCTTTAATATCCATGGCGACAAAGTCGAAAAAGGCTGTGAGACATCTGTATTTCTAGCAACATCTTCAGCTGTTGAGAATAAAACAGGTGGATATTACGTCAATCTTGTCGAAGTCATTCCAGCTCGCCAAGCTCAAGACGACACACTAGCGGTCGGTCTATGGAAAAAATCGGAAGAGATGCTCAAGCCTTGGTATTAAATCCTATTCGGGGTCTTCCAAATAAGTATATCCAGACAAGCCTTCTTCATAGTGCTTGATCAGAAGCTTGGCTTCTTGTTTGGTGATCGTGCCTTTTTGAATGCTCTCTTCGGCTGCCAATCGGATATTGTCGACCATATTGTAATGCCGATACTGGACATAGCTGAGAACTTCTGTGACCGTGTCACCTGGGATGTAGTGATCCAAAGTGTAACCACTTTCATGCAATGACACGTGGACGGCATCCGTGTCGCCAAATAGGTTATGCAAATCTCCCAAGATTTCTTGGTAGGCACCAGTTAGAAAAATTCCCACATAGTATTGAGACTTTTCATTGAGATCGTGAACATGCAAAGTGCGCTTCACTTCACCAGTTTCAGTGTCGATAAATTTTTCGATTTTACCGTCTGAATCACAGGTCAGATCGGCCAAAGTCGCTTCTCGGGTGGGCTGCTCTTGCAGGCGATGAATTGGCATCACCGGAAACATCTGTCCCACGGCCCAAGAATCTGGAACCGACTGAAAGAGTGAGAAATTGCAAAAGTAAGTTTCGCAAAGCTCATCTTTTAAGGTCGCCACAATGTCTTCTGAATCTTCAATTTGCTTTGCCACGGCAATCATTTTTGTCGCAATTGCAAAGTACATGTTCTCTGCCCAAGCCCGTTGGGCTAAGTTGAGAACGCCATAGGTGAAGAGAGACAAAGTTTCTGTTTTCGCCTGCTGGAGGTCATTGAAACATTCGTTGATATTTTCTTTGTTGAGCTTGTCGTAAATGTACTGAAGATCCTGCATCAAAGGATGATCAGTTTTTGTTGCCGGTCTCGGTGGCTCTGGTCGGCGAAGTTCATTGATTCCCAGAACATTGAAAATTAAAATCGAGTGATGAGCCACTAAAAAGCGGCCAGACTCAGTCACGATATCAGGATGCGGAATTTTCTTTTCATCACACAAAGTCTGCATGGCTGAAACCACATCATTGGCGTACTCTTGCTCGCTGTAATTGATTGAACTGTCGGTTGAGCCAGAGCCGTCATAATCTACACCCAGTCCGCCGCCCACATCAATGTACTTGAGGCCCGTGGCACCGGCAGCATAAACTTCAGTGAAGAAACGTGCGCCTTCTTTCAATGACGATTTTAAACTTTGAATGGCCGGTATTTGGGATCCGATATGAAAGTGCAAAAGCTCAAGGCACTCGAGCATTCCTTCCTTTTCCAGCAGTTCCATTCCCTCGACAATTTCAACTGTTGTGAGCCCAAATTTGGAGCGGGCCCCAGAAGAGTCTACCCATTTGCCGGCACCTTGATTGGTCAATTTGGCACGAAAGCCAATGTGCGGTCGAGTGTTCAACTTCTTGGCTGCAGCGATGATCAGTTTCAATTCTTCGTACCGATCCACAACAATGATCGTGTGCCGCCCCAACTTTTGAGACAGCATCGCGGTTTCTATGTACTCGGTGTCTTTGAAGCCATTGCAAATGATCAAAGCATTTGGAGTGTTCATGAGAGCCAAAGTCACCAGCAATTCGGGTTTGCTACCGCACTCGAGGCCGAGACGATGAGCCCGCCCGTGCTTGACGATTTCTTCGACCAAGTGACGCTGTTGATTGACTTTGATTGGGTAGACGCCGCAGTAACCACCGCGGTAATTGTGATCGGCAAAAGCTTTGGTAAAGCAATTGTTGATCAGTTCAACACGCGCCTGGATGATATCTGGAAATCGAATCATGATTGGGACTCGAATTCCTCGGTCCAAAAGATCTTGAGTTAACTCGTGCAAATCAACTGCAGGTCCAGCAAGACCTTTCGGAGTGACGCTCACATTGCCTTGTTTGTTGACTCGGAAATAACCATTTCCCCAATTGTTAATGCCGTAAAGTTCAGCGCTTTGCTCTGGAGACCAACTGGAAGCTGACATTGTTGGCGACTCCTTCGAGGGAAAATCCTGAGGACTTGAAGATATATTCTGACCGGTTATTTCCATGATTGGCTTCGTAACACAATTCACCGGTCAGAACAAAAATATTTCTGCGGAAATTCTAAGTTTTCTACTGAGGATTTAAAATTCCTTTAAACAACCTCTGATCATCCTTTGACGATGAGATTGAGGATTTTTCCAGCCTTGTAGATCACTTTCGAGATGGGCAAACCGGCAATTGCATTTTGTACGGCAGTGACTGTTTGAGCCGCTGCTAAAGCATCTGATTCAGGCGCATCTGGAGCTAGTTCCACCGTGCCCCTCATTTTGCCATTCACTTGGACTCCCATTGTGATGACGTCATCTTTGCAAAGTTCCGGATCAAATGCGGGCCACGTCGCAAGTGAGACAAAACCTGAGCCGCCCAATTTTTCCCAGATTTCCTCAGACAGGTGCGGTGCAAAAGGCATCATCAATTGACTCAAAGTTTTGAGAACGGAAACTGGTTTGAGATTCAAGCGGTAAAGCTCATTGACCAAAATCATCATCTGACTGATCGACGTGTTGAAACTCATGGATTCAATGTCTGAGGTCACTTTCTTGATTGTTTTGTGCAAAATTTTCTGCAGCTCAAGTGGAACTGGTTCTACTTCTACTTTGGCTAAGAGATCACCTTCATCGTCACAAACAAGTCGCCAAACTCGCTCTAGAAATCTGCGGACTCCATCGATTCCAGTGAGTGACCAAGGCTTGTCCTTTTCGAAAGGACCCATAAAGCAAATGTACATTCGGGTTGCATCCGCGCCGTACTGTTCTAGAGCCGTGTCGGCGGGAACCGTGTTGCCACGGGACTTCGACATTTTTTCGCCATCAGGACCGAGAACCAAACCTTGGTGGGCCAATTTTTGAAAAGGCTCCTTGGTTGAAACCAAACCGGCATCAAACAAAACCTTATGCCAAAATCTTGCATACAGTAGATGCCCCACTGTGTGCTCAGCACCACCAATGTAAATGTCGACGGGCATCCAATACTTTTGCGCTTCAAAAGAAAACGGAGCATTGTCATTCAGCGGATCGACGTAGCGTAAAAAATACCAAGAAGAGCCAGCCGAACCCGGCATGGTGTCGGTTTCGCGCTGAGCTTTTTCACTGTAACCTTTTTCATCAGGCGGAGAAGTGTAGTGAACCCACTCTTTCACTTTTGCCAGTGGAGCTTCGCCTTTTTCAGAAGGTTCGTAATCTGCCACTTGCGGCAACAAAACAGGCAGTTCGCTTACTGGCAGTGCCCTCATTCCTTTTTCCGGATAATGCACAATCGGGAATGGTTCTCCCCAGTAGCGTTGGCGAGAGAACAGCCAATCTCGCAACTTGTACTGAATTTGTTTTGTGCCTAGCTTGTTGGTTTCCAAATGAACCAGCATTTTCTGAATTGCTTCGGTCTTTTCAAGGCCATTGAGAAATTCAGAGTAAATCAAAGTCCCTTCGCCTTCAAAAGCTTTCTCTAGCTTGTTGTCGGCCTCGAGCTTCGACTGAAGAACTTGTTTGATCGGCAAATTAAACTTTTTTGCAAATTCAAAATCTCTCTGATCATGTCCAGGAACTGCCATGATGGCGCCTGTTCCATATTCCATCAGAACATAGTCTGCAATCCACACCGGAATTTTGTCCTGCGACAGAGGATTGATCGCGTAGCTTCCAGAAAAAACTCCGGATTTGTCTTGATCGGCTTTGCGATCCACTTCTGACTTCCGTGAGGCTTGTTCAATGTAAGTTCCAACTTGAGTCTTTTGTGCCGCTGTTGTCAGCGTTTGCACTAAGGGATTTTCAGGCGCAATCACCATAAAAGTGACGCCAAACAAAGTGTCTGGACGCGTGGTGAACACGGTTAATTTTTCAGAATGCGATTCCAGTTTGAAGTCGATTTGCGCTCCAATTGATTTCCCGATCCAATTTCGCTGGCCGTCTTTGGTTCGCTCAGGCCAATCGACCGAATCCAGATCAGTGAGCAATCTCTCAGCATAATCTGTGATTTTCAGCATCCACTGTTTCATTGGCATTCTAACGACCGGATGTCCACCGCGCTCACTTTTGCCATTGACCACTTCTTCGTTGGCCAAAACTGTTTTCAGTGCAGGGCACCAGTTGACTGGAACTTCTTTTTGATAAGCCAAGCCTTTTTCAAAAAGCTTGGTGAAAATAAATTGAGTCCATTTGTAGTACTTTGGGTCACAGGTTGAAATCTCTCGATTCCAATCGAAACTAAAACCGAAGCCAGATAAAGTTTTTCGAAAGCTCTGAATGGCTTTCTCAGTTGTGATCGCCGGATGAATTCCTGTTTGAATGGCGTATTGCTCAGCGGGCAAGCCAAAAGCATCATAACCCATCGGATGCAGAACATTGAACCCAGTGGCACGTTTGTAGCGAGAGATAATATCAGCCGGAGTGTAAGATGCGATATGACCCACATGCAGTCCAGAACCCGAAGGGTAGGGGAACATGTCGAGAGCATAAAATTTTGCTTTGTCAGACTTATTTTCGGCTTTGAAAATATCTTTGTCGGACCATTTTTTCTGCCATTTAGAATCGATTTCTTGATGTGGATACGCCATAGGCCTTGAACTTAACTTCTGAGTTTCGCTTTGTGTAGCTTTTTTGGACCAAAGTCGAATGTCTAGTCGAATGTCTTTAGCCCAGCTTGTATTTCCGGCCTCGTCGGAGGTAGCAAATTCCAGTAATCTAAGAGTGAAATGAAAAAAACGACTCCAAAAATTGATCCCAAAGATCGACGAATTTTAATTATTGATGACGATCCTGACAGTCTATCGATCATAGCGGAAGCTCTGAGGTGGGACGGATTTCAAGTGCAAACTGCGATATCTGGACATGAAGGAATCGACTTGATTCAGCGATGGAATCCCGATTTGCTTTTGCTCGATGTCAATATGCCGGGGATGAATGGCATCGAAACATTGAAAGATTTGCGACAAAAAGAGCAGTATGTGTCGGTAATGTTTATTTCTGGAAACACCAGTACTGAGCATGTCATAGAAGGATTGGATTCGGGTGCGGACGATTACATCCCGAAACCTTTTGATCCACTCGAGCTGTTAGCCCGAGTGAGAACTCAATTACGAATTAAAGATTTGAATGATCAATTGCGATTTGCCAATGGAAGACTGAAAGAGCTGGTCGATACCGATGACCTGACAGGTCTGTACAACATGCGTTCAGTTTATCAACGAGTCGAAGCAGAGATCTTGCGTTCTCGACGTTTCAGTCGGCAAGTCTGCGTTGTGATGCTAGACATGGATTATTTCAAAACAGTGAACGATGGCCATGATCATCTTTTCGGAAGTTTTGTGCTTTCTGAAGTCGGCGCGGTGATTCGTCGAAGCATCCGAAACATTGATCTCGGGGCTCGCTACGGCGGTGATGAATTTTTGATGATTTTGACTGAAACGACGCCTGATGGGGCGGCCAAATTCTGTGAACGGCTGCGAAATTCAATTGAGGCGCATCAGTTTAAAAGTGGAAAAGATGAGATTCGGCTGACTTGTAGCATAGGCTTTGCGATCACTCCAGCTGGCGATGATCAGACAGATGCCCGTGGCTTGGTTCGAACGGCCGATCATGCTCTTTACGAAGCGAAAAGAGCCGGTCGCAACTGTGTGAAGTTTATTGAAATCAAAACGGATCCAGAAAATGCTTCATACCCTGCCAAGAAAAAGGCAGCGGGCTGAGATAGAGCTTGCTCGCTACCCAAAGTGCCTTTAAAAACGTCCTATGCCGAAGACGTTGAACCCGAGAGATTTAGCAACTGTTCGTTCAGCCTGGGTGTCCCTAGCTGTGAGCATTGCGCTTTTGGTGCTTAAGTTTGTCGCTTATGAATTCACTAAATCCACCGCTGTTTTATCGGATGCCATCGAAAGCATTATCAACGTGGTTGCCGCTGTGGTCGCTGTTTTTGTTATGCGTGCGGTGGCTGAGCCAGCTGATGAAGACCACCCTTATGGACATGGAAAATTGGAGTATTTCTCAGCTGCTTTCGAAGGTGGATTGATCGCCTTTGCAGCACTGGCAATTGCCAACGAAGCTATCCGCTCAATCACCCATGGGCATGAACCCAAACAATTGGATTTAGGAGCTTACATCCTGGTAGCTGCTGCAATTGGAAACTTTCTATTGGCACTGCACTTAAAGACAGTTGGCAAAAAGTTTCGCTCTGATGCGCTTCTTGCCAGCGGAGCTCATATGCTGTCGGATGTTTGGACCACAGTAGGAGTCATAGCTGGATTGATTGTGATTTATTTGACCAATTGGATTTGGGTTGACGCCGCGATTGCACTGCTTGTGGCCTTGCAGCTGGGTTTTTCAGGCTATCAGATTGTGCGAAAATCAATTGGGGCTTTGATTGATGAAGTTGAGCCTCACTCACTTTCTGATTTGGCCTCTGCTTTCGAAAAACATCGTGAGAACTGGATCTGTGATATCCATAACATTAAAGTGATTCGCTCCGGGCATTTTCATCATATTGACGGACACTTGGTGGTTCCAGAATTCTGGGATGTGGCAAAAACTCATCAGCATTCGAGCGATTTTGAGCGAAAGGTAGTAGATGAGTATCCTTTCGACGGAGAAATTGCCTTTCATATCGATCCCTGCGAACGCAAATACTGTGAACAGTGCCAGCTTGAAAATTGTGCGATCCGTTTGAAGAAAAGAATCACTCTGAAAAATTTCACTGCTGAAAGCATCACACAAGGCCCGATTCTCAATGGAAAATAATCTTTATCAGCGACCACAAATCAATTTAACCAGAGCTTTGAAGTTTCAAAATTATTACACAGATGCTTTGAATGGCGAATTCCAGGAATTTGCTTTCAATGAAGAGCGGGCTTCACTGAATCGGGGGAAATGGCGCAGTGACGTCTTTCGAGTATCCGAATATCATCCGATTGATTTGGAAGTTGGCACTGGAAATGGCGGACACTTCCAACACCGTTCGATGAGTCGACCTGAGCGAGGATTGATTGGCATCGAGCTGAAATACAAACCATTGATTCAGACAATTCGAGGCTGCCTTAAAAATCAAAGCACCAATGCGCGGGTTTGCCGGTACCATGCAATGAATTTAGATCTCTTATTTGAGCCAGGCGAATTGAACGACATTTTCATTCACTTTCCAGATCCATGGGTCACACCGAGAAAGCCAAGACATCGCTTCGTCAACACTCGAATCCTCAATTGGCTGTGGGAACTTCAGCGACCGGGGTCCTATGTCGATTTCAAAACTGACAGCCGAGAATACTTTCTTTGGTCCATGGAGCAGATTCGTGAATCCAAGTATAAGATTGTTGATGAAACTTTGAATTTGCACTCGACAGAACTAAAAGAGACTAACTTTATCACTCAATTTGAAACCATTTTTATGCGCCAAAATATCGAGATCAATTTTGTGCGTTTGCAGAAAATTTAAGCCCAAGGAAAGAGCTGGAAGCTTTGCCGATCATTTCCTTTCTTAGAAAAAACCGTCTGCCAATTGAAGTGCCAACTGGTGCTAATCTGATGAGAGCCTTGTTGGCGGCATCGGTCCCGGTTGCATCCAGTTGCAATGGCGATGGGGTCTGTGCAAAATGCAGAATTCGCGTTTTTAGCAGCTCTCCTTCTCACGTCAATTCTCCGAATGAAATAGAGATTTTTTTGCAGCAAAAATTTGAGTTGAAAACAAATGAAAGAATCAGCTGTCAGACTCAAGTCCTTGGAGATCTTCAAGTGGATACGAGCTACTGGTGAGTGAACCTCTACCGATAGGAAAAAAATGGCTGTTGCTGGGAGCTTCCAGAGGTTTAGGAAAAAGCTTCTTTAATTTTGCCAAAATCCAAGGCGCTCCAGAACTCGTTCGAATGTCTAGACGCTCTGAAATTTCTAGAGACTTCTCAAAGCCCGGGAATTTTACTGAAATCTGTCAGACAATTGCGAATCTCCAAGCTGAAAGAATTTTTTATTTTGCAGGCGGCGGGCCTTATGGAAATTTTCAAGACAAAGCTTGGAAAGATCACCAATGGGCATTGAACGTCAATTTTGTTTTCCCAGCTTTTTTATTGTATCACATAATTCAGTCGTCGCACTTGAGTGCCCTCAAACAAATCATCTTCATTGGCTCTTCCATTGCTGAAACTGAAGTTGATCCACAAGCTTCCATGTACTGTGCCTCGAAGCATGCATTGAAAGGCTTGATCACTTCTGTGCAATACGAGTTGAAAAGCAAGGCAGAGCGAAAAGAGTCAGGTAATAAGTCTGAAGAAAAGCTCGGAAAAAAGCCTTTGGATTTGCGCTTGTTCAGTCCGGGGTATATGGACACTGAACTTTTGCCTCCACATGCTTGGCCGCGTCAACAGGCTGGATTGGTTGTGTCACCTGATAAGGTTGCCGAGTTGCTTTGGGGTTGGATTCACAATGAAGATGACGCCGGCTCACACTTCGCTTTAAACTCTTCGCTATGACAGACTCAAAAATTGAAAAGTTAATTATCATTGGCTCCGGTCCAGCGGGGCTCACCACTGCTATTTATTCAGCTCGTGCCAATCTGCAACCTCTGATGATTGAAGGCGAAGAAGCTGGTGGCCAGTTGATGATCACCAATGATGTTGAAAATTATCCAGGGTTTACTGAAGCAATCACTGGTCCTGAATTGATTTCTGTCATGAGAAAGCAAGCTGAGAAATTTGGCACTCGAATGATCACACGAAATGTCAGCAAAGTGGATTTTTCCAAACGACCATTTCAGGTGTGGGTTGGAAAAGATTTGCATCAAGCACAAAGTGTCGTGATCACAACCGGAGCTTCGGCGAAATGGATGGGTCTTCCATCAGAAAAAAAATACACCAACCGCGGAGTTTCGGCCTGTGCCACTTGCGACGGAGCTTTCTTTAAGAATGTCGAAGTCGGAGTCATCGGGGGTGGTGACACGGCAATGGAAGAAGCTAATTTCCTGACTCGCTTTGCTTCGAAAGTTTTTGTGATTCATCGCCGAAATTCTTTCCGAGCTTCTAAAATCATGGCTGAGCGCACATTGAAAAATCCAAAGATCAGCGTCATCTGGGACACCGAAGTTTCTGAGGTTCTTGGAGATGAGAAATCCATGACGGGTGTGATGCTGAAAAACGTGGTCACCGGGGCGACAGAGAAAAAAGAACTACAGGGGTTGTTTTTAGCAATTGGCCACACTCCAAATACTCATTTATTTAAAGAGTATTTGCATTTGAATGAAACCGGGTACATTAAAACTAATCCCGGCACCACTTATACCAATGTCGAGGGCGTGTTCGCTGCTGGAGATGTTCAAGATCATGTTTATCGTCAAGCCATCACTGCGGCAGGGAGCGGCTGTATGGCTGCGATCGATGCAGAACGATGGTTGGAAAGTCAGCACGTTTAATATGGCAAAAAAGAAAATCAACGCGACCGACCTGATTTTAAAAATTGAAAAGTTGGCCAAAGCCCGAATGGCCAGCGGCGAAGTGGTGGAACTGCAAAACTTTCGAGATTTCAAAAAGAAATCTGAACCGAAAGTTATTCTGGCGATTGAAGATGATGAAACCATGCGAGCTGCGATCAAGAAAATCTTCGAGATGGATGGATTCATTGTGAAAGTAGCTGCCGACGGCACCGAACTTTCAGGAGTTCTAGAAGACGTCTCGCCGGATCTGATTCTAATGGATATTGGTTTGCCGTGGCTCAATGGTTTCGAGCTGGCTCAAATGCTGAAAGAGCATAAGGACCTCAA
>JAYTZS010000360.1:0-8547 GCA_043741885.1 Bdellovibrio sp.
AGAAAAGAGAGTGTTGAGTGGAAGGCGAACAATAAAGGAACCGAATGAAAGCGAACCAAGCCTGTGTTCTGCTGATTATTTTTTCTCTGCTTCTGCAAGGTCGTTTGCTGATGGCCAAACTGCCCCATTCAACAACATCCATGCACCGAGAGCATGGAGCTCATGTCCACGGAGAAGCCAAGCTAGCAATCGCATTTGATCAAGCCAAAGGGCAAATTGAATTCAAAGCTGCAGCAGAGTCTATTTTAGGTTTTGAGCATGCAGCGAAATCTGAGAATGACAAATTGAAGCTGGCTGAAACAAAAAAGAAATTCGAAAGCACGATGTCCGAGATGATCCGATTTGAGGAGGCGTTGAATTGCCAGATTTTGCCGCTCCGAGTGGATCAGTTTTTTGCCGCCGAACATTCAAATCATTCCGATTTTGTCGCCAGCTACCAGGTGCAGTGTTCAAAGAGCCCGAAAGGCTCGGCGCTGAAAATCGATTTCTCAAGCTTCTCGGCGCTCAAAGATTTAGATGTTACAGTTCTCATCGATGAGCTGCAAAAAACAGCGGAAGCCAAGGGATCTCCAATCCGAATTGAGCTCAAGCCATGACTCTGATTGAGCTTCGAGATTTGGAATTTCAATACAGCAAAGCAAAAGCTCCAACTCTGCAAATCCCACTTTTAGAGATTGAAAAAGGGGAGAGAGTATTTATCTACGGCTCCAGTGGCTCGGGAAAAACAACTTTGTTAGAGATTCTAGCCGGAGTCCTGATCCCACAAAAAGGAAAAGTTCAGATTCTAGATAAGGATTTAGCTCAGCTCTCTCCTTCGCAGCGAGATTCTTTTCGGGCCAGTCATTTGGGCTACGTTTTTCAGAGCTTCAACTTGATTCCCTATTTAACGGTTGAAGAAAATATTCTTTTGCCTCTGTCCTTCAGTTCGATTCGTCGTGAACGTTTGCAGAATCATTCAGCCGATTTCGAAGTGACTCATTTGTGTGAGAGCTTGGGGATTGGAGCTTATAGAAAGCGAAATGTCACTGAGCTCTCGGTCGGACAACAGCAAAGAGTGGCCGTAGCCCGAGCACTTTTAGGTCATCCTGAAATTATTTTAGCTGATGAGCCGACATCTTCGCTGGATTCGGACCACCGAGAGAAATTCATTCAGCTGCTTTTTCAAGTTTGTGACGAGCAAAAGACCACTGTTCTTTTTGTCAGCCATGACCGCAGCCTTCAGAAAATGTTCAATCGAGTGGTTTCCTTTCAAGACTTGAACCGGGCAAAATATTGATGATTTTTTTTAACCTTGCTTTCAAGTCTTTGCGCAACCGAATGTTTACAACTTTACTCACAGTGATTTCAATTGCCCTGAGCACGGCTCTCCTTTTATCAGTCGAGCGCACCAAGCGGGCGGCTGAAGACGGATTCACTCAAGCGATCAGCCAGACTGACTTGATCGTCGGAGCTCGCAGTGGCCCAATAAATTTGATTCTCTACACTGTGTTCAATATGGGAAGTGCAACCAATAATATTTCCTGGAAAACATATCAAGAATTTCAAAAGAATCCTTCTGTCGAATGGACAATTCCCTATTCGCTGGGCGACGGACACCGCGGGTTTCGAGTGGTTGCAACCGATCAAAATTTTTATCAACATTATCACTTTCGTGGCGACCAAAAAGTTGAATTCGCCGAAGGTGCTCCCACTTCTGATCTTTGGGACGTAGTTATCGGTTCGCAAGTTGCTAGGAAGCTCAATTATCAGTTAGGCCAAAAAATCGTAGTGGCGCACGGGGTGACTCACGGAGAAGGAATCCAAAAGCATGATGACAAGCCATTTCAAGTCGTAGGAATTTTAAAATCGACAGGCACCGCCTTGGACACCAGCCTTTACATTTCGCTTCTCGGCATGGAAGCGATTCACATGGACTGGCAAAACGGAGCCGCACCGACGGAAAAAACTCGAATTGCAGCAGACCAGATTCAAAAAGAAAAAATCAAAGTCGAACAGATCACATCTTTCTTTTTACGGACAACTTCGAGAATTGAAACCTTAAGGTTGCAACGGCAGATCAACGAATATTCGGTGGAGCCCTTGCTCGCAATTATCCCTGGAGTGACTCTTGCTGAGCTCTGGCGAGGCCTGGGGTACATGGAGCAAGCCTTAAAGATGATTTCTTGGATGGTTGTTGCAGTTGGATTGATGGCTATGCTCATCGCGCTTTTAACTGGTTTGAATGAACGGCGAAGAGAAATGGCGATTCTCCGATCGATTGGTGCGGGACCCACTCGCATCATGGCATTGATGGTTTTTGAGAGCACTCTTTTAACTGTCTTGGGGATCGCTGTGGGGCTGGCCCTAGAGCTATCGACATTTTCGCTCTTAAAAGGATGGCTGGAAAATCAGTTCGGTCTTTATCTTGTAGGATCGGCTCTGACCTCAACAGAATTTTTATATCTTTTATTGACCTTGGGCCTTGGAATTTTAATTGGATTGATTCCAGCTTGGCGTGCCTCCCGGCTTGCTTTGAAAGACGGACTTTCAGTCCGAGTGTAGGAAAACTAATGGAGCAAGTTAAAAATTATATCACGCCCGAAGGTGCCGAAAAGCTCAGAGCCGAATATGCCCAATTGTTTCACGGCGAGCGCCCAAAACTAGTGGAGATGATAGCATGGGCCGCGAGCAACGGTGATCGTTCTGAAAATGCCGATTACATTTATGGAAAAAGGCGGCTGAGAGAAATCGACAGCCGGCTGCGATTTCTTTCGGGCCGATTGGAAAATGCAATGGTCGTGGATCCTAAAACGGTCAAAAGCTCCAAAGTTGTTTTTGGCGCCACAGTCACTTTGATCTCGGATTCCGGCACTAGCCATTGCTATCAAATTGTTGGCGAGGATGAGTGGAATATTGAATTGGGTCGTATATCATGGAAGTCTCCGGTCGCTCGAGCACTGCTCGGGAAATCAGAAGGAGACGAAGTGGTGATTCGCAAGCCTTCAGGTGAAGAACATGTAACTTTAGAAAAAGTTGAATTCAAATAAAAAAACCCCAACTGTGGTTGGGGTTTTGAGAGTAATTCTAAAATTGCCTGCAAAATTACTTTTGAGATTTAGCAGCAGTTTCACACTTAGTTTTATCCACGCCCATCATCTTAGAGCAGTCTTCTTTAGCAGCGGCTGACTTTACATCTTTAGATGATCCAGTTTTCATGTCCTTAGTTTGAGCCGCATTCGCAGCTGGAGTGTTTGCAGTAGTTGCAGGTGCAGCAGTAGCTGATGTCGAGGTGCTAGTAGTTGTGCTAGCAGCAAAAGCAACAGTAGCGAAAAGAGCGACAATTGAAGTCACAGCAAATTTCATGAGATCTCCTTGAGTTTGTGAGGACAATTCCTCGGTTTTATTTTCGAAAGCCTAAACTATCTATTTTTGCCGTTTAATAAAGAAAAAATTTCAATTCCAGCAAAAATTCTTCTCTTTTATTCACCTGATGCAATTTGTCATTCTCAAAACGTCGAAGAATGAGTAGGTTAGGTCCCAACTAAGGGGATCCAAAATGAAATTATTTTCAGCATCGCTTTCATCTGTGTTGCTCTGCTTTCTGCTCGCGACCTCAGCCCAAGCGCGTCCGTCGGCGGAGAGCGATAAAAGACTCGAAAATAGACATGAAACCGGTCAAGAAACCGGTCAAGAAAACGCGCCTGGAAACGCGCCTGGAAGCAGAGTCGAAACAACCAACGCAAGCAATGACTCTGCGTTGGTTAACGCGGTTAATTCAAAAAGAAATGTCGACTTCCTCGAAGCCTCTGGAGTGACCGTGATAGAGCTTTTAGCTGACGACACCCA
Source organism: Bdellovibrio sp. (assembly GCA_043741885.1). Lineage (GTDB taxonomy): Bacteria > Bdellovibrionota > Bdellovibrionia > Bdellovibrionales > Bdellovibrionaceae > 21-14-0-10-47-8. The sequence goes on from JAYTZS010000360.1 coordinate 3,826, forward strand.
AGGTCTGCCCCACGAAAAATTTATAGTCCGTCTATCCAATGGGGCTACTGTGCTTTGCGTATTCAACTTAGATATGGGCCAAAGAATTCCTCTCAAAGTTGGCGACATTGTTGATCTCGGCGGACAGTTCAAATGGACCAACGTCGGTGCTCTGATGCACTGGCTGCATGCGGACACGCAAAACCGCCGACCCGATGGATATGTTGATTTAAACGGGAAGCGATACGGCCTGAACTGAGTGCCGAGAGTCCAAGAAGCCCCCGCAGATCAGTCTAGGGGGCCTTGTAGATCTTGCTCAACTCTAAGATGCTGGGAGAAGGGAAAAACAACTTCTTCAGGATCTGGTTGAGTGTCTGCCTTGCGGAGCAATTTACCTCCTTATCTGATCGAAATGTTTCATCGCTCCGGTGAAATCAAAACACGATTGCAGCTAGCACTCAGTTCTAATGGAATCGGAACCTACACTTGGCATTTTAAAAGTCAAAAATTAGAACTGGATCTCCTGGCAACACAAATTTTCGATATGCCTGTTGCAGTTAATGTTGACCTATTAGCAATTCATTATCCGGCTTCCTCAAGCTCATGCGATTCCGCGCCAATGGGGTGAAATAGACCAAGTGAGTTTGCTTAGCTACTTGAATTTCCATTAGAGGCCTTCTAGCCTGGTCTCACGTTTGCAAAATGACGCTATTGTATCAATCCCACCGTGCCAGCTGACTTCAGGGAACGCGAAGTTAGAAGTGAAAGGAATTTAATGAAAATTCTAAGTTTAAGAACCATTCATGGGCCGAATGTTTATCACCGTCATCCAGTCATCGTTATGAAGATAGATCTACAGCAGTGGGCGGAAGTCGGGAGCCACGAAATTCCAGACTTAAAAAATCGCCTGCTGTCTGAGTTACCTGGCTTGAATCAACACACTTGTTCTCCAGGGTATGTCGGAGGATTTGTCGAGCGGGTTGAGCGGGGCACTTATCCAGCACACATCATTGAACATGTGGCTATTGAGCTGAGCTGTCTAGCTGGAATGCCAATCACATACGGCAAAACGCGCTTCGCAGGCAACCAAGGTCAGTACAACGTGGTCGTTCGCTTCCTCAACGAGGAGGCAATGAAACTTTGTTTACGAAATGCTCTCAAGATCGTTCAAGCCATCTTGGAAAAGCAGCAGTTTTCCGTGACAGAAATTTTGCAAGCGATCAAAGACATTCGCAGCGAAACCGATCTGGGCCCAAGTGGAAGTGCTTTGTTAAACGCAGCCTGCAAGCGCGGGATTCCAGTTCGCCGGCTGTCGCAAAACAGTCTGTTGCAGTTGGGCTACGGAATTCACCGAAAGCGAGTGCAAGCCGCAGTGAGCAGCCAGACCAGTGTTATCGCTACGGAGCTAGTGCAAGACAAACATGACACCAAAAAACTACTCACAGAAAATGGAGTCCCTGTTCCCTTTGGACTTGTGTGCGACGATCTTGAGACATTGAAAAGAGCAATGGTCGATTTTGCTGGTCCCTACGCGATCAAGCCAGCGGACGGGCATCATGGAGAAGGAGTGAGCCTCAATCTTCAATCAGAAGAAGAAGTCTGTCGGGGTTTTGCATACGCACAAAAGTTTTCACGATCGGTCATAGTCGAAGAGATGTGCGGCGGAAAAGATTTTCGAGTTTTAGTGGTTGGCGGCAAATTTTCGGCTGCTGCTGAGCGAATTCCACCCCGAGTGATCGGCGACGGTCAATCGACGATTGCTCAGTTGATTGAAAATCTAAACTTGGATCCCTTACGAGGCGCAGGACACTGTTCAATGCTGAGTCAGATTACCGTGGATTCGGTATTGACTGAGACTTTGCTCAAACAGGGTTTTAGTTTACAGACTCAACCTGCTCTCGGACAAAAAGTTTGTTTAAAGGAGAATGCTAATTTATCCAGCGGTGGAACTGCAGTCGATGTGACTTTGACTGTGCATTCAGAGATCCGCCGTCTGTGTGAGAGGATCGCGCGAATCGTCGATCTTGATATTTGCGGAATCGATATCATGGCAGAAAGTCTAGCGGTGTCTCGCACCCAGTCTGGCTTAAAAGTCATCGAAGTCAACGCTGGGCCCGGTCTGCGCATGCATCTGTCACCTTCGGAAGGTGTGGCGCGAAATGTTGCGGACGACATTATGCAGATGCTGTATTCTGATGGAAATAAGGGACGGATTCCGATTGCAGCTGTGACTGGCACCAATGGCAAGACGACCACGGTGCGGTTGATTCACAAAATTCTTTCGCAAAATAAATGTGTTGGAATGACCACAAGTGACGGAGTTTTTATTGGAAATGATGTCATTGAGACTGGGGATATGACGGGACCGTACTCGTCGAACCTAATTTTGTCGGATTCGTCAGTTGAAATGGCGGTGCTGGAGCTAGCTCGTGGGGGCCTGCTTCGAGGGGGCTTAGCTTATGATGAGTCCGACGTGGGAATCGTCACCAACATTCGTCCCGATCACATTGGGCAGGATGGAATCGAAGATATCGAAGATCTGGTTTGGATCAAAGCACTGGTGGCGGAATCCGTGAAAGAAAATGGAATCCTCGTGCTCAATGCTGACGATGAGCAATCCTATCAAATTCAATTTCGCCGTGGAGTTCAAAAGAGCCCTAAGAAATTCGTATTTTACTCTGTGACTTCGACCAACCAGAGACTTTTATCGCATTTAAAAATAGGTGGAGATGGCTGTTGGGTCGATGACACTTGGATTTTTTATCAGGAAAACAATCAACTGCATCGGCTGATTTCAGTGCGAGATCTTCCTCTGACTTTGAACGGCCGGGCTTCCTTTCAGATTTCAAATGTACTGGCCGCTGTTGCTGGTTCTCGCGGAATGGGAGCCAGCTGGGAGCAAATTGTTAAAGGCCTGAAAAGTTTTTCTTCGAATTTAGAAAACAAAGGCCGTATGAATATGTACAAGATTGGAGAAGGTTATTTGATTTTAGATTATGGGCACAATCCAGATGCGATTGTGGCAATGGGTGATCTTCTATCTCAGTGGCAGGGCTATCATAAAACTGCAGTTTTTGGCCTTCCTGGAGACCGAGCCGATCACATTCTTGAAATGTCAGCCAAAGCTGTCGCCTCTAGCTTCGATCGTCTGATCATTCGAGATGACCTTGACCTTCGCGGTCGGAGGTCCGGAGAAGTTCCAGAGCTGATTTGTCGGGCGGCCCGAACGACGTCAGCAAAGGCAAATTGTGAACTTGTCTTGGATGAAGCCGAAGCCTTGCACACTGCGCTGAAGCACTTGAAGAAGAATGAAATCGTTGTTGTTTTCTATGACGTTTTTCAAGCTGTCTTACAGATGCTTCGACAGTACGATCCGATCCCTGTCGAGACTATTCCGACAATTACGCTTGATCATGGATCCAGTGAATCGCGGGGGGGACAAATGCGGCCCGAGAGTGTTCACTCGGAAAGTCAATTGCGATGACCAAGAAAAGGGCTCGGAGTTTTAGCAAGAAAAGTAAAACCGCAAAGGCGGGAACTCTCATTATCATTGGCGGCAAAGAAGACAAAACGGGACACAAAGTCATTTTAAATGAAGTGGCTCGTCGCACGGACCATGGGAAATTAGTTGTGATTTCAGCAGCTAGCGAAGTGGCGTCTGAACTTTGGGAACAGTACCGAGCTATTTTCCGTGAGCTCGGAGTCAAGAAGCTCGAGCATCTCAGTATCAAGACCGCTGAAGAAGCTAGAGATCCGTTGAAACTGGCATTGCTTGAGGGAGCCCAGACATTGTTTTTCACCGGTGGGGATCAACTTAAGCTGTCCTCAAAAATCGGCGGAAGTGCGATCACTGATTTTATTTTTGAACATTACGAAAGTGGCGGGATTATTGCTGGAACGTCGGCCGGCGCTTCGGTGATGGGCCCTGTGATGTTAGTTGGAGCGTCCGAATCAAATGAGTCTCACAAAGTCGGAAATTTTATGATGGCTCCAGGCCTTGGGCTGGTTGACAATGTGATTATTGATCAGCATTTTGCGCAAAGAGGACGAATTGGCCGTTTGCTTCGCGCCGTCGCTTTGAACCCGGCTTTGGTTGGAATTGGAATCGATGAAGACACGTCAATTATCTTGCAAGGCGACCATTTTCAAGTCCGAGGTAGCAACGCGGTCTATGTGGTTGATGGGCGAAATGTGACTTACACCAATATGTCTGAATCCGGCGTGGACTGCGCGATGTCCATGCACGATGTAAAACTTCATATTCTCGCTGACTCGGAAACCTATAATATGAATACCGGGGTCGCTTCTCTACCGAAATCTCTACCGAAATCTCTACCGAAATAAAAGACAGGACCTTCGGCAGCCGCTGATCTACAGCCGCTGATCGACTAAATTCCCCATTTTGAGTCCTCTGTAGAGCAGTTTCGAAATATTTGTAATTTATAATGTTTATAAGTGATTTTTGGGATCGGCATTATCTTTGCTTATTGAAAAAATAGTTCCCTGCAAACTCCACCACACAGCCGACTGTTAGCAATAACAGTCGGCTTCTTTTTACTTCAAAAGCAAAAAGCTTTAATTCAGGTTTTCACCTTTTATTTGCGCCATCGCTTTTAATTGCACGCTCACTAATGACTAGAAGTACCCCAGATGCTTTCTAAATATTTATCTCTGCCGGAACCGTAGCGATAGTATTTGTATTTAGTTGGGCTTTTTTTGTAATATTGCTGATGATAATCTTCA
>JAYTZS010000361.1:0-8532 GCA_043741885.1 Bdellovibrio sp.
CGTTTTGCACCATTTTTGTAAAGGCTGTCAACTGCTTGTGTGAGTGTTCCGGCCGTATCGACGATGTCATCGATAATGATCGCTGTTTTGCCAGTGACGTCGCCGATCAAGTGCAAGGCCTTAGCCTCGTTTGGACCCGAGCGCCGTTTGTCAATAATCGCAATTGGACACTCGATTCGCTTGGCAAAAGCTCGAGTTCTTTCGACTCCACCAGCGTCCGGACTCACCGCAACAAACTCGCTACCAAAGCCGATCTGTTCTCTCCAAGCTCGGGATAAAGTGGGGGTGGCAAACAAGTGATCGACCGGGACATTGAAAAACCCTTGAATTTGCGCGGCATGAAGATCCAAAGCAACCACACGGTCTGCGCCAGCGGTTGTGATCAAATCTGCCATTAGTTTCGCCGTAATAGGCGCGCGGGGTGCGACCTTGCGATCCTGTCTGGCATAGCCGTAGTAGGGAATTACAGCCGTTATTGCCTTGGCTGAAGCTCTGCGAAGAGCATCGATTAAGATGAATAATTCCATGTAGTTCTGGTTGGTTGGTGGGCAGGTGCTTTGCACCACAAAGACATGCTGACCGCGCACGCTTTCATGAATTTCCACTTGAATTTCACCGTCTGCGAAAGTGCTCAATTGGCAGTGCCCAAGCTCGACCCCAGCCGAGACCGCGATTTTATGTGCCAGTTGGGGATTCGAATTTCCAGAAAAGATTTTCAGACCTTTCATAACTAGATCCCCCGATTGTGAGCAGTGGCTTAGCTTTAACTTAAGACTGATTGTTTTGACAATGCGGAACTTCCTCTTGATTGACAAAAGGCAGTGGAAATTGCAAATGTCTGCAGCCTATGGTCACGACTTTAAAAACTTTTGAAATTTTTGGGTGGATCGGTCTCAGTGTCTCAGGCCGAGTGGATGCGTTTAACGATCGTCAGCTTATCCAAAGTATGAGCGCTTTGCTTTCAGAGGATTCGAGAGTGGCATTGGATTTATCAGAAGCCGATTTTCTCAGTCTGCAAGTTCTCACTTATTTGTCCTCGCAAAGTCGAAATCTTTCTCGAAATGGCGGAGAATTGGTTTTGATTCGCCCAAGCCATAATGTGCGTCGACAAATTGAAATCTTTTTGGGACCGCGAATTTTTCGGATTTACCAATCTCGCCAAGATTTAAAGACAGGCTCTCTTTTTCAACCTCGAGCTGAATTTCAGACCTCGACAGCCGAATTGCCCGGGTTGTAAGATTTTTTATTAAAATTTTCTTTAAATTTTTTTTGAAATTTATTGTGCTTTGACGACTTGGTAAGCTTGGATTCTTTCGATCAACTGCAAAGTCGCTTTCGCTCGGTGAGAGATTCGACTTTTGAATCCACTTCCCAGTTCAGCTAAAGTTTTTGTTTCATTTTCAGGAATGAACACAGGATCGTAGCCAAATCCATGCTGCCCTGCCGGAATTTTAGAGATCTGTCCCTTGAGCTGCGAATTCAAAACCATTTCTTCGCCGTCTGGATTGTAAACAACCATCCAGCACTGAAAGTGAGCAGCTCGATTGGGAACCGAACGGATTTGCATCATTTTTAAAAGCTTGGCGATGTTTTCGCTATCGGCAGCTTTCGGACCTGCATAACGAGCCGAATGAATGCCTGGTAAGTTTCCTAAGCCTTCAACCTCTAACCCAGAGTCTTCACCCATCACCCATTGGCCTTGTTTCAGAGCCTTTAAACTTTTAGCTTTGATTCGAGCATTGTCGAGAAAGGTTTGCCCGTTTTCAGGTGGAGCTGAAAACACTTTAAGATCAGCGACTGAGAAAACTTTCATTTCTGGAAGTTCTTTGGATAAGAGAAGTTTGAATTCTCCCAGTTTGCCTTTGTTGCCGGTCGCAATCCACATTTCTTTTGCATCACTCATCGCCCGACCTCCCTCTTGAGAAGCTTCTTGAGAAGTTTATTTCAGTGGGAAAAAAGAGCCTATGATCGCCGCTTGTTTTAGGAACAATTCTTCGCAGCCTTTTTGTGCCACTTCGAGCATGTTCATCAATTGAGCTTTGGTAAATGGAGCTTGCTCCGCTGTGCCTTGAACTTCGATGAATTTTCCTTCGTTGGTCATCACAAAATTCATATCAGTGCCGATTCCAGAATCTTCATCATAATTCAAATCGAGCAAGGCTTGATCTTTTTGCAAACCAACGCTGATGGCAGAGACATAATGAATCAAAGGCATTTGGCGAATTTCACTGACATCATGTAATTTTTTTAAAGCCAAAGCGAGAGCGACGAAGCCCCCAGTGATTGCCGCTGTTCGGGTGCCGCCGTCGGCATTGAGAACATCGCAGTCAATGGTTATTTGCCGCTCACCTAACATTTTTGGATCCACTGCAGCTCGCAAACTTCGTCCCAACAATCGAGAAATTTCTTGAGTACGGCCACCGGTCAAAGATTTATCGCGTTTGATTCGCTGATGAGTCGCTCTCGGCAGCATTCCATATTCAGCAGTGATCCAGCCAGATCCAGTGCCTTGAAGCCATTTGGGAGTCATCGACTCGTAACTGGCTGTGCAGAGAACTTTGGTGCGGCCAAATTCGACCAAGGCGCTGCCTTCGGCGTATTCAGAAACATGGGGAGTGATGTGAACCTGTCGGAGCTGAGAGAAGTGTCGTCCATCTGTGCGCATGAAAACTAATGTAGTCGGCCGACTTCGGCCTTGTCTACCATTTCTTTGTAATCCTGAAGACCCTGATAAATCTTTTGAGCAATCTCTTTTTGGTAGCTTGGTTGAATCAAGCGCTGAGATTCTTTTGGATTGGAGATGAACCCCAATTCAACCAATACTGAGGGGATGGTGGTTTTTGAAATGACGAAAAAAGGAGCTTGTCGAATGTGGTTATTGCTCCCATTCAAATGAACGTGTCCCGCATTCCAAGTTTTCATCAGGCGCTCACTGAGTGCAAAACTGCTGCGCATTTTGGTGTGCCGCTTGAGATCATCAAGAATGGCTTTGACGTCACTTTTTTTACTCAGATCTTCAGGAAGCGCACTGCCGGTATCTTTAACAATTTGATTTTCAGCATTAGCTAGAAACAAAGTCTCCTCGTCAGCAGGCAAATGATTCTGAAAGTAAAACTCAGCACCGCGGGCTCGTTGATCTGGAGAAGCATTTGCATGAATGCTGAGAAATAAATCAGCATTCTGAATTTCAGCCAGTTGAACTCGCTCTGGCAGGCTGATATTTCGATCGGTCTGACGAGTCAAAACGGCTTCGAAATCGTGATTTTTTTGCAAAAGAATTTGCAGATTTTGAGCGACTTTCAGGGCAATTTCAGATTCTTTTGCTTGACCGTAAACCGCCCCTCGATCACTGCCTCCATGACCTGGATCAATCAGTACTTTTAAACTTGGTGACGCTGCCGATGGCAAAGTTGAAAGACATAAAAATAAACTCAAGAGAAAATTGCGAAGCTTGTGTAAAACGGGAATTGGCATCTTTTCAGTTTAGCTGGGTTTCTCTGAAATTGGCAGGTGGTCGAGGGCTAGAGGTAGACAGAGAACCAGAGCAGAGAACCAGAACTGCCCTCTGACTTCCGTCGAGGATTGATCGCAATTGATCCTTTGCGAGTTATTTTTTTTCTAGATGTGAAGGGCGGAAACTTTCAGGGAAAAGCTCATCAAATTTCAAACTTCGTTGAATGCTTTTGATGTTTGCTAAGTGAACCATTGTTCCAGCATAGGAGAATTCAGCCATAACTTGTCGACAGAATCCACAAGGCGGCCAGGCCGCATCAGCGTCGCTAACAACCACGACGTCTTCGATTTGAATTGTGCCTATTTCGCTGACTGATTTCCAGATGGCAACTCGTTCAGCACAGACTGTTCCACCATAGGAAGCATTCTCGACATTGCAGCCGGTAAAAACTTGTCCAGTGGAAAGCCGCAGGGCCGCGCCAACCTTATGGCCCGAGTACGGAGAATGGGAGTGAGTTCGGGCGTGCAAGGCCTTGGCATGCAGTTCATCAAGGCTGGTGTTTTTGAGGCTCATCTTAACTCCTTTGAGTCGACTTTAAAAAAGGGATAGCCCAACTGAGTGAGCAGATTAGCCAGTTGAATCAAGGGGACTCCTTGAATCGCTGTGAAGTCCTGGCAAATGATTGAAGTGAAAAGCAGAATCCCAGTTTTTTCGATTTTGTACGAAGCTGCACAGTCGAAGGGTTGATCCTGGAAAACATAATTCTCAATTTGAAGTGATGTCAGCGAACGCATGCAAAGTTCAGTCAGATCCAAAATCGCGTGGGATTTCCCCTGGTGGACTACGTGAAGAGCTGTGATCAGACGGTGACTGCGGCCCTGCATTTTTTCCAGCTGCTCGCAGGCCGCCTTAAAATTACCCGGCTTTCCAAGGATCTCTTGACCTAAGGCCACCACCTGGTCTCCACCAATCACACAGTTTTGTGGATCTGCTAAGCTTTTGGCTTTTTCGAAAGCCAAAGTGGCGGCCAATTCGATTGGGTCAGAAATGCGTGTCTTAAACCAACTCTCATCGCAGGCCGGTGGCTTCGTCTCAAATGGCAGACCTAGCTTGGCTACGAGTTCTTTGCGGTAGATTGAAGTGCTGGCTAAGACAAGAGGTGTCATCCAGACGATGGTAATGCGCCTGTGAAAGCATTTCAATATTTTGATAATGATTCTCAAGAAAATGAAGCCAAGCGGCTGAAATTCGAGTAAAACAGCTCGCATGATTCAAAATTCAAAAGGCTCGAACAAATTAGCTCCGCCCACTTCTTCCGTGGGTTTGTCGATGCCGGATGTGGCAAGCGAGCGTCCGGAAATAAAAATGTCAGGAGCTTTGGACTGGGTAGGAATGCGTGGAATCGAAGTTCCAATCACTTTGAAAGATCAGCAAGGCCTTATTTATCGAACTGCTGGGCGAGCAGGAACTTGGGTCAGTCTTGAAAATCAAGAATCTCGTGGAATTCACATGAGTCGCCTGTTCAAAGATTTGCAAGCAGAGCTTGAAAAGTCAGCTTTAGATTTTTCAGTTCTTGCTGTGGTTTTGGAGAAATTCCTGGCGAGCCATCAGGATCTTTCTCAAAAAGCTAGAATTGAAATTCAATTTCAGGCTTTGCTTGAGAGAAAGGCTTTAAAGTCTGACAACAAAGGCTGGAGAACTTATCCAGTTCGTTTGAGCGGAATTCAAGAGCGCGGGCAAGCCGGGAAGTTTTATCTGGACACAGTTGTGACTTACTCGAGCACTTGCCCTGCTTCGGCCGCATTGTCCCGGCAGCTGATTCAAGAAAATTTCAAAGATCACTTTCGCGGCTCTGCATTGGATTTCAAAACCATATTTGATTTTCTTGGCACCAGTGCCGGAATCGTCGCGACACCACATGCCCAGCGCAGTGAAGCTCGAGTCAAAGTGCAAGTGGATGTCGGCGCTTCATTGTTATTTGAGTTCGAGCACCTCATCGATTTGATCGAGCACGCTCTGCAAACTCCAGTTCAAACAGTTGTGAAAAGAGAAGATGAGCAGGCCTTTGCCTTACGAAATGGGCAAAATTTGATGTTCTGTGAGGATGCAGCTCGCCGAATGCAAGTGGCTTTGCTCAGCGAATCTCGAATCATCGATTTTATTGCTCAAATGAGTCACCTCGAAAGTCTTCACCCGCATGATGCGGTCAGCATTGTCAGTCGGGGATTAGAGTTGAAAAGCTTCGAATAATTTTCTCCTTGAATTGCAAAGAAGGAAAAGAAAGAAAAAAAGAAAAGAAGGATCCGATGGAAACTCTCAAAGAAATGACTAAAATTCCGAATCTTCCGCGTGCTAGCCATGGCGGCGAGAAGATTTTTAAGCGTGAGCGCTTAGACGAAAAAGCTTTCAAGCAAATGATCCGAGCAATGAATTTGAAAGTGACGGATCAAAGGCTGATGATTCTCGAATCCTTGCATCAAGGGCGAGCTCACGTCACAGCTCAAGAGGTGTTTGAAGCTGTGGGCGAGAAATTTTCGGAGATGGGGTTCGCCACCGTTTATCGATTTTTGAAAACTCTGTCTGAAAATGGCTTTGTCACAGAATTGCGAATGGGAGGCCTCCCGGCGCGCTACGAATTGACGCCCAAATCCCATCATGACCATTTGACCTGCGTTTCTTGTGGCAAAATCTGCGAATTTGAGAACACTCACATTGAGCAACTGCAGGAAAAGGTAGCAAAGCAATTTGGTTTTCGGCTGACATCCCATGTCTTAGAATTGTATGGAATTTGCCCGAGTTGTCAGAAAAAAACTTAAGGTATGGCGCACCTCTCCTGCGCTGAAAATTAACACATCCTAAGAGCACTTTAGTGACTTTTCAGTCGCGATCATAGATCCTATTTTTTATGGCTGAAGACTTCGACGGAATCATAGTTAAGGGTGCTCGCGAACACAACTTGCGTGATCTCAATTTGCGAATTCCACGAAACAAAATCACGGTGATCACAGGTCTCAGTGGGAGTGGAAAATCCTCTCTTGCCTTCGATACAATCTATGCTGAAGGTCAACGACGTTACGTGGAAAGTCTATCGGCTTACGCAAGAAATTTTCTTGAGCAAATGAAAAAGCCCGAAGTGGATTCGGTCACCGGCCTCAGCCCAGCTATTGCGATTGATCAAAAGTCGGTCAGTAACAACCCTCGGTCGACAGTTGGCACCGTCACGGAAATTTATGATTATCTTCGACTGCTCTATGCGAAAATTGGAATTCCGGAATGCCCGATTCATAAAATTCCTGTGACCAGCCAGACCCCACAACAAATCCTTGAAGATATTCTAAAAAAAGAAAATGGGTCGAAATTTTATATTCTCGCTCCCATGGCACAAGGAAAAAAAGGCGAATTTTTAGCTGAGTTTCAAAAATGGGCTCGCAAAGGTTTCGTCAAAGCCAAAGTTGATGGAAAATTCATTGATCTCGAAAAAGCTCAGAAGCTGGCAAAAACAAAAACTCACGAAATTGATTTGGTGATTGATCAGCTGGTGGTGAAGGACAATGTTCGACTGCGCCTTAGTGAAAGTATCAACACAGCTCTCACCATGGCTCAGGGCCGTTTGATTATCGAGTCGACTAGTGGTGAGCGAACTGTTTGCTCGTTGCACAATGCCTGTCCAATCTGCGCTTATAGTTTTCCGGAACTTGAGCCAAGAATTTTTAGTTTCAACAATCCACGTGGAGCTTGTCCGACCTGCAATGGTTTGGGGACTTTGGATCTGGTGGAAGAAGAAGATTACACTTACGGTGAAGGTGGGAAAGTCCTTGGGCGAGTTCGTTACCGGTACAAAAATGAAAAGAAAATTTCAGACGATGAAGAGGGTGAAGAGCTGGATCTTTCAATCTGTCCGACTTGTCGGGGCACTCGACTGAAAGAAGAGAGTCTCAACATTCGAATTTTGGGTCAGAACATCGCTGAGCTGGCAGATCTTGGTTGCACCGAACTTCGAGCTTGGATGTCGATTTCCTTTCAAGTGAAGGCGAAGGAGCAAATGATCGCCGATAAAATCACCACGCAGATTTTATCTCGGCTGGATTACATGCTCCGGGTGGGTTGCGGGTATTTGTCTTTAAATCGCTCCTCTCGTACTTTGTCAGGGGGAGAAGCTCAGAGGATTCGTTTGGCTACTCAGGTGGGATCTTCTTTGATTGGTTGTTTGTACGTGATGGATGAACCATCGATTGGCTTGCATCCGAGAGATCATCATCGCTTGTTAAAAATTATTGGTGAGCTGAAAGACCGTGGCAACACCATTTTGCTGGTAGAGCATGATGAGGATACTATGCGCTTTGCCGATCACGTGATTGATTTAGGTCCACGAGCTGGAAAGTTAGGCGGTCACCTGATGGCAGAAGGGACTCCCGATCAGATTGAGAAAAACCCCAATTCTTTAACTGGGCGCTATCTCAGTGGCGAGCTGCGAATTCCAATCCCGAAACAACGTCGCAAGGGCAATGGCAAGACAGTGGTCGTCAAAGGAGCTTCTGGAAATAATCTTCAGAACGTTGAGCTGACGATTCCTTTGGGAACTTTCACAGCCATCACCGGAGTCTCTGGCAGCGGCAAGTCCACTTTGATCATTGATACTTTGTACAAAATTTTAGCCCAAAAACTTTATGACAATTCAGCTCAGCCTTCACCTTACAAAAGTATTCATGGGCTCGACAACATCGACAAAGTCATTGATATCAATCAACGACCGATCGGGCGGACACCGCGGTCGACTCCGGCCACGTATGTCGGGTTATTTCCATTGATTCGGGATTTGTTTGCCAATTTGCCTGAATCCAAACTTCGTGGATATGAGCCTGGGCGATTTAGTTTCAATGTCAAAGGTGGCAGGTGTGAAACTTGTTTGGGCCATGGGCAAATTCGCATGGAGATGCATTTTCTAGCGGATGTGTTTGTCCAGTGTGAGACCTGTTTCGGAGCTCGCTACAACCGGGAGACTCTGGCAATCAAATACAATAACAAATCGATTGCTGATGTTCTGGCGATGAATGTGGAAGAAGCTTTGGATTTTTTCA
>JAYTZS010000362.1:0-8526 GCA_043741885.1 Bdellovibrio sp.
ATCCGCCTTGGTGACAACAAAGATTATTTGAAGCTTTACTTTGCTCCACGTGGACAAGCGACGGAAGGACCAATTGCTTTCATGCATCGGGCAACTGGAATGGTCAACCCGGATGCGCCGCTCGGGCATCACATCGGTCAAGACGTCTCTCATATCACCAGCACTGTGCTTGGAGCTTCGCTGGCATTGGGACGTTGGGGAGTCGAAGGTTCCGTGTTTAATGGAACCGAGCCCGAGCCGACAAAAGTTGATTTACCATTGGGGACTCTCAATTCCTATGCGGTCCGGTTGATTTACCAATTTTCGGAGGAGACGACTGCCATGATTTCGGCTGCCGAAGTCAAAGATCCTGAGCCAAGTGAGCCGGATCTGAAAAAAGTCTGGAGATATTCTGGATCTATCTATTCAAAATTTGTATTCGACAATGGGTGGAAGCTCGATAACTCGGTCATCTATGGCCTGGTAAATAACTACGACCGAGTTTCCAAGCTGACTTCAGTGAATGAAGAGTTCTGGTTTCACCAAAAAGATTTACCTCACAATTATTGGGGACGAATTGAACTTGTCGATCGAACTGCTGGAGAGCTTGCAATCGGCAACACAAACAACCCAGATGACCCCAGGGTTGTTACTGCTTTAACTGCCGGTTACACCTATAAAATGAAATGCATGGAAAGCATGGAAATGGGTGTTGGAGCTTCAATTACAAAAGATCTGCTGCCGAGTGATTTCAAACCCGCGTACGGAGCTGACCCACTGTCGGGAAAGATTTTTCTTCAGGTCTCTGGAATGAAAATGGGCAGTTACTGAGTTCTACAAGCCTCTCGATTCACTTTAAAAAATTTGGAGTGAGTGTACGGTAGATTTGACATGGGTTTTACCGCAAGTTGGATCCACGATGGGAGCAATGCCAACAACTGGTTTTTACGCAGTTTCTAAAGACAGGCCAGAGACAAAATTTCAGCTTCGTCTTATTCATATTGCTTTCAAGAGTTCAGATCAATTAGCGCGGTCCATGACTGCGGGGTCCAGCTCTTCGGAACAGATAAATGCTCAATGCAACCAAGGCAACAACAACACTGATCATCATCAGACTTCCAAACACCATACCGAGCCACCCCATACCGTTTCCACACATTGGACAGGTTCCTGCCATCATCGAGTTCTGGGCAAAGGCTTGATTTGATACGATAGAGATGAAGCCTGACAAAAACGTGAAGAATCTGATCAGGCGGGACTTTTGGACATTCAGCTGTTGCATATTTCCTCCTTGTGATAATCGACAGGACCCAGTTTGATCCAGCTCGATTTGGATTTCCTGCAAATGGTGCTGCAAGAATTCCGCCAACTCGTATTACGGACCAGGCCCATAAATTACTTTTTCCATTGAATATTCAATAAATCTATTGAATAATAGATTTATTGCGTCAAAAAAAGAAAGAATTGAAATTAGAAACAGTGTTTTTTCCCAGATTGGTGAGATGGCGGGAGCTTTCGGCTCGCCAGAGCGTCTCAAAATAATATTTCAGTTAGTTCAGTCGCCAAAAACCGTCGAGCAGTTGAGTGAGTTGACTTTGCAAAATTATGCGAGCACCTCACAGCATCTGCAGCGGCTTCGCAAAGATGGTTTGGTGCAGGTTGAGAAGCAGGGGACCTCTCGGATTTACTCGTTGGCTAGTCAAAAGATAGGCCTCGTTTTTGAACTTCTTCAGGACCTTGCTCATGAAGTCGACCCCATATTAGATCAACAAGAAGATGCGATAGTGGATTTAAGTTTGTACGCAACGATCAGCTTAAAAGACATCCTCAACAAAGTTGAAACACTAAAGGCAGTTCTCATAGACGTACGAGAGGAAGTTGATTTCCAGTTCAGCTCGGTGGAGCAAGCAATCTCGGTCCCGCTCAATCAGGTAAGCCAATTTCTGAGTCAGATTAAAACAAACAAGGAACTCTACTTTTTGTGCCGCGGTCGATACTGCGGCATGGCCAGTGATGCAGTTGTTTTGGCTCGAAAAAAGGGATTTGTTTCCTTCCGAATACCTCAAAGTGCGTTTCGAATGCAGTTTCAACTGCGATCAAAGGAGAGAAAAACGTGGATTTATCAGTCTTAGGAGTTTTTGCAGCTGGCCTCTGGGCTCGTTATGATCATCCATGGCTTTCCTTTTTGGCGCAACATTTGGCCTAGCTTGGACTCCTGGTGTGGGGCCGGTGCTAGGAGGAGTTCTTTCCTACGTCGCTTCAAAGAATCGGTCAGTGGCTGAGAGTCTTCAGCTACTTGTCAGTTTTGCATTTGGAATCCTAACGTCATTTATTCTAATTTCTATTTCTGGCGACGCTTTTCAAAACTACTTCTCCAAATTAAAAAAATATTTTCCAAAAATGGAGTATGCGACAGGAGTTGCTTTGATCCTTTTTGGATTTTGGATCTTCACTCATGAGAGCTTGCCTCGATTTCAAAATGCAAAGCTAGAAACCGAAATTGCTCAGATTAAGTTTGAAGGGGATGGTCAACCTATTCAGTCTCTGGATGCGCCGAAGATTGCCGGCAACAAAGTGCTCTCCTTCTATTCTGAAAATTGTCCGATTTGCCATGCGATGGAAGCATTTCTGCCAGAAATTGAAAAAGACTGTCAGTCCAAGGATCTGCAGTTTATACGCGTTGACGTAGACAAATCTCAGAATGCTGAGATTGCGAACCAGTTCCAAATTCATGCCGTTCCAACAACTAGTTTTCTAACTTCTGAAATCAAAGAGATAGCACATTTAACAGGCTCGCAGACTGGATTCAGTCTGCGAGATTCTATCGCAACGCTAGGAAAAGTGGCCTGCCGCGCGCCTTCAAATCTTAAAACAATACGGCAAGAGAAGCCTTACCAGGAAGGATTGATTTGCCATGAGGGAGAAAAATGCTAATGAGAAAATTATTGATACTGGCTATCGTTTTTGTAACAAGCCACTGCTCAGCAGGTTTGGCAGCTGAAGCAGAGTCTGTTTCTGCCGAGGTAAAAATAGACATCCCCGTGCACCTCAAAAAGGGCAATGTCGTCTTCAACATGGATCATCCTTCTTTTTTCAGGAGAACAGCCAGTCGGTTTGAAATACATGACTTTACTGAAAGAGCGTTTTGAAAGAGAAAAGATTTCAGGCAAAATCATTGCAGTCTTTCATGGAGATGCGGGCTATATGACTTTGGAAGACGAATCCTACAATGCCAATCGAAATGTGACGACGGGAAATCCGTACAAAGCTCAGATTCAAGAGCTGATCAAAAATGGAGTCCAAATTGAAGAGTGTGCGATGACTATGAAGGCAAAGAAGTGGCATAACAAAGATTTGTTTCCCGGAGTGAAGGTAAATACAGGGGCCATTGTTCGTTTGTTAGAGCTGAATCAACAAGGATTCTACGAAGTTCACCCCTGATCTGAATACACTGTCTTCCTGCTTTTCTTTCTCTAAATCTTGAGCTAAAAAATCTGGTATGCGTGTGTCCAATGTTTTAATGATCGAAACTATTGTTTTTATTTTGCTTTCCATTGTCGTGATGCGACTTAAAGTCATCGATTGGCAAAAACGAAAAGATCTCAAACTTAAGTCTTTGGCATTTGAGACCTATGGGAAAGCTGGTAAGCGAATTCTGTTGCTTCATGGTATTTTAGGCTCACACCGATATTGGTCAACTGTAGCCGATCGACTCGCTGAAAGCTGCTTTCTAGTAGCACCAGATCTTCTGGGTTTTGGAAAATCTCCAAAACCCTATTTGAAATACACCGTTCAAGACCACTTGGAATATCTCGGACGAACTGTCGAGTCTTTGTTTCCTGGGCCTGAAAAGTTTTGGATTGTTGGCCATTCGATGGGTGCCATTCTTGCTCTAAATTATGCGATTTCAGATTCCTCTCGCATTCAGGGAATCGTGTTGATCAATCCGCCAATTATCACGTCCAAAAACGATCTGATAGAAGATTTCAAAAACAATAGTTCTAAGATCATGGTTGTGGTCACCTTCAATAAATTTTGGGGCAAGATAGTTTGTCGCATGCACGAAATTTTTCCGCTGCTGTTCCGCCCCTTGTTGCACAGAATAGAGCCAGATCTTCCCGCTCAAGTCGCAATGGATGCTATTGAACATACATTTGAATCTTACTCCGGCTCTCTCGAAAATGTGCTTCAGAACCAGAACTTCTTAGACCTCATCCGCTTAACTGAAAAAATCCCTATTTTATTAATATCAACCAACGACGATGCGTATGCGAAAAAGTCAGAGTTGAAACAACTCAGCAATCATTCAAATATCACAATCAAGATTCTCGCCGGTAATCATAATTTTATTTTGAATGCACCTGACGAGGCCGTCGCTGAGATTAAAAAATTCCTACAAACTGCGTGAATCTAGGGTTTGTTCGCCTTAGTTTGACTCATAGATTGTTTCAATGCAGACGTTCCAGCACTCGAGCCAGGCGATGATCAGCATCTTTTGCTGCTTCAACCAGTTTCGGATCACCCAGAATTTCCATCAAAGCGGTGGGCTTTGCCAATTCAACGGAAATTTTCCCCTGTCCAATGTCGCGAATAACGGCGTTGCATGGAAGCAAGCTCGCAACATCGGAGTTGGCTTGGTAAACATCATAAGCCAGTGCGGGATTGCAGGCCCCAAGAATTGTAACCGGGGCGACCTTTTTGCCCAGTTTTTCTTGAAATTTATTGTGCATATCAATTCGATTCAATACGCCGAAACCTTCAGTTTTAAGTTCTTCAGTGAGCGCTAGAATGACATCTTCAAATTGGCCATTCAGTTCTTTTTTGAAGTTGATAGTTTGCATTTTATTTCCTTTGTAATGAGCATTGAGGTAAGTGCGCCAACGAATCTATCACAAAATTCAAAGCAAAAACCGAGCCGGATTATAAATTTGTCAGGAAGCAGCGTTAGAGTAGCACTTTTCGCCTAAATATAGGTGTCCGTATTTTTTCATTTCGAATCAGCAACGAAATCGGTTGCATTGAGATGTTTTGATTTGCCGCTATTTCTTGCGTCACGTGAGCGCTTGTTTCTCGAACGCAAAGGAGGCTGTTCAAAAGTCTGATCGTCATGCGGCCGACCCCCAAATTAACGGGGCCGCGGACAATGCTAAAAAACTACTACCAGCTTGATAAATTTTATATTTAGGAAAAGAATATTCCTATTCATTACTGTCTTTTTGAGGTGCGATGATGGCTTTTATTTTGCCGATTTTGATTGGACTGGCAGCTGGTATTGCATCAGGGTTGTTTGGAATCGGCGGTGGGATCATTGTTGTTCCTCTAGTCCTATTTCTTTACGGTTTCTCTTTGCAGGCTTCAACTGCGACTTCACTGATTGCCCTGCTACTTCCAGTCGGATCCTTAGCTCTGTGGCAATATTACAAGTCTGGATTCGTCACCCCCGAATCATTAAAAGTTGGGCTATTGATTGCTACCGGTATGTTTATGGGAAGTTTTTTCGGAGCCAAACTTGCGACTGTTCTTAAAGGTGAAACGTTGGGTAAGATGTTTTCAATTTTTCTGGTTCTAGTTGCGATCAGAATGTGGTTCTCAAGCTAAATAACTAGTCTACATGCTGTAGGTGGCTCGGACCAATTCGCATGCAACAAAGCGCCTGCCGGTTTTAGGCTCCGACGAAGTTAGAGGCAGCCGGATTTTTTTTGTTACTCAGTTAAATGCCAAGTATCTGACCTTCGCTCAAATAAGGTCGCAAAGAAGCATTCGCTAAAATTTTAAATTTGAAAGTACTTCCTTTGCGGATTTCTGAATGAACCTCAAGAGTGCCATTGTGCGCGGCAATTATTTTTCTCGCAACCGAAAGCCCAAGTCCAACTCCAGGGATCAGATTTCTTGTCTGGTTGGAGCGTTGGAAGGGTTCAAAAATTGTTTTGAGATCTTCACTTGAAATTCCGATTCCCTGATCTGAAACTTCGCAGATGGCATAGTCAGAATCGGTAAAAATACGAACTGAGATTTCTCCTCCGTTGGGGGAGTATTTGATTGCATTGCTCAATAAATTATTGAGCACTTGAGATATTCGTTGCTCATCGGCCATGATGTTAATCGAATTTGCAGGAATTTCTTTTTTAAAAAAGTGCTTGGAGGAAAGCTGACTGTGTAAAGAAATCGAATCGAGAACCGTTCTTCTTAAATCAAATGGTCTTAATTCGATTTTGAACTGTCCTGATTCGATTCGGGATGTGTCTAACAGGTCTTCCACCAGTCTTTCAAGATGCCCGGTTTGTCTGGCAATAATCTCAAGAACATGCTTTTTCTCTTGAAAATTTTCTATCTGATCTTCCTGAAGGATTTCGGCAGAAATTTTAATTGCTCCAAGTGGATTTTTTAAATCATGAGCGATGGATGCGAGAAACGTGAGCCGTTGGTTTTTTTGTCGAATCAGGCGTTCACTTAAATCTTTAAAGCTCTCGGCGATCTCTTGGATTTCAAGAGCACCGCCAATTTCCACTGTCTGGACAGGCTCGCTGGAATCGAAAAGATCAATCTGACTCTTTAAACGAAGAAAAGGCCGGTAAAGAATCTGCCGAAGGCCGTAGATCAATCCAAATGCTATCGCTGTAAAGCTTAAAACTGCAATAGAGATAAAAATATCATGAAATCGCGCCTGTCGATTTAATTCAGCTTCAATTTGAGTTGTTTGATTCAAGTTCAGTTTGATTAAAGCTTGAATATTTTGTTGAGCCTGATCAAAGACATCGGTCAGTTGCCGATATAGAATTCCCGATCTTGCACCCTTGCTTCTTAAAGATTCATAGGTTTGCAAATAAAATAAAATGCTTGATTTCACTCTTTCGATCATCTGATTTTCTTCGTCCGTGGAAGAGTAATTGGATATTTTTAAAATATCTCGACGTAGACTTTGATCAGAAAACGTAATATTCCGCTTTCGTTCTTCATCCGTTCGAAGACCTTTAAGTAAAGCTTGCCTACGATGCGCGGATAAGTTTTGTTGGAGACTTTGAGCCGTTGCAACACTTTCCACATCTTCAACAAGAGATTCCGTGGCTCGATTGACTGAGATTCGCGCATACCAAAAAATACCAAGCGAGATAGATCCACAAAGTGCCAGCGCGATCACTCCAAAGGTCAAAAAAATTCTGAGGGAAAGCTTCGCCGTAATCTTCATAGATAGATAAGCTCCTCCTACTAAAAAAAGAAGTCAATAGGCACAGATAAGCCATTTTGAAACTGGTAAGAGCCACTTGCTTTAACTTTTTAAGGTTTCAGTCATACGCCCAAAAACCAAGACTCCCGACAAAAATGTGATAAAGGCAACCAAACCAGTGGCAACTGAAGTTCCAAAAAGATCAGCGGTGATGCCTGAAAGAATTGCTCCGAACGCGTAGCCCGAATCCCTCCAAAGACGACAGACGCCAACTGAAAAGGCGCGCCAACTGGGTAAGGCCACATCACCGATGGCTGCGAGCAAGGTCGGGTGGGATTCTTTTCCAGTTGTTGGTTTTGCGCTATTTCTTGCACTACGTGGGCGCTTGTTTCTCGAGCCATGAGTAGGCTGATCAAAAGTCCGAAGGCCACATAACCGATCCCCAAATAGAAGGGGACTGGGCGCAAGCCATATCTTGTGGCCAAAGTTCCAGCGGCTAGCGCCGAAAGTGCCAGCGCAAAGTAGCCTGCGAACTCGTTAAGGCCCATGGCGAGCCCTCGGTTTTGGGGTCCTGACAAGTCAATTTTCATGATGACTGTCGTCGACCATGTCAGTCCCTGACTGAATCCAAGAAATAAATTGGCAACTAGAATCCAAGTCCAGTTTGGCGCCCAGATCAGAATCAATGGAACTGGGATCGCGAGTAGCCATCCGATCAATAAGATTTTCTTTCTTCCCCAGAGATAGGACCAGCGACCTGCAAAATAGTTGGTGAAAGCTTTGGTAAAGCCAAAAACAATGATGAAAGACAAGATGGAAGTCTTGATAGATAGGCCAAATTCCTTTTCCGCAATCTCTGGAAGCAAACTGCGCTCAAGTCCTATCATCGCGCCGACAAAAGCATTCACGATGACGAGAAGTGTGAACTGATGCCAGTTTTTGTGCAGACCCAGCTGAGGAGGTAGTTGTAATTTGGAGTTCAAGGTTCATGACCTCTTTACTCAAGTTCGTTATTTACAGAAAATCTTATAGAGGGACTTGATCAATTGCTTCACTTGGGGGTCTTTGATTTCATAATAGACAAACTGGGCTCGCTTTTCCGAATGAACTAAGCCCTCTAGGCGCATCCGGTTTAAAAACTGTGAAACCGCTGATTGCGAAGCTTCGCAGGCCCTCTCAATCTCGCCGACTGTCTTTTCGCCATCTGACAGGTAGCATAAGATCATCAAGCGCTGAGGATGGGCCAGGGCTTTTAAGATCCGCGACACATTGTCACACTTATTTCTCATATTTAGACTAAGATCATTTTCATCTTGTGTTTTCATATTAATGTATTGTAATATAATTAAGTTCGAATAGACAAGAAAAAAATGAGGTCATTT
>JAYTZS010000363.1:0-3020 GCA_043741885.1 Bdellovibrio sp.
AAAGATCCACATCCGTAAAGTACTTCTGGTTTTTTCTGGACTAAAGATGGCGTGGGCTGTTGCAAAACGGGAAGACGGTACCTTCTGGTTAGAGTGCGATCTGCACTCCAATTTCGATAACCCTGTCTTTGGGCAACTGGAAATAATCCGTAGCCGGCAGTTTATTTTTTGAGAGCAGTGAGAAAAGCTTTTCTCGCCAGATGGCCATGCCTGGATGGCTGGTTGCGAAAATATTTTCTCGGCCAATAATAAAAGTGATTTTTTGAACCTCCAAAATGATCTCTCCAACGCGCAGTCCTTCTAGATCTCTCGGCAGATCGGGCACTTCCATGTAACCATAGTGCAAAGTGACGTGAAAGTTATTCTCGGCGCGACTCTCCACGGAGACTCGGTGGCTCTCTAGAATCTGCGGAACTTCCTCGGTGAGCACGATAAGAAATATCAAATGGCTATGCGCAGTTTTGAAATGCTCATAAGTGTGAATCAAGGCATAGGGTGTGTCGGTCATGTGCCGGCACAAATAAATTGCAGTGCCTTCGACTCTTTGAATATTAGAGGTTTTGAGATTGCTTAGAAATTGAGTCAGCGGTATCATTTTCGCCTGAAGATTTTGCAGCAGTAAATGTCTGCCGGTTCTCCAAGTTGTCATCACAGTGAAACAGACGACTCCGATCAAAAGCGGAACCCAGCCGCCATCGATCAATTTCAAAAGATTGGCGCCCCAGAAAGCGAGGTCGATGGACAGAAAAAGTCCACACAGCAAACCTGCCTTGGGAAGACTCCAACCCCATTTTTCTCTCGCCACAAAATAAAAAAGAACTGACGTAATCACCATAGTTGTGGTGACGGCCAATCCGTAGGCTGAAGCTAAGTGACTCGACGAACGGAATATCAGGACCAAGCCAATGCAGCCGATCATCAGCATTTGGTTCATGCTTTGAATATAGATTTGCCCGTATTCGGTTTGCGAGGTGTGCGAAATTTGCAGACGTGGAAGATATCCATTTTGCACGGCTTGCATGGTCATCGAGAAGACACCGGTGATCAAAGCCTGAGAAGCCATGGTGGTCGCAAGAGCGGCTAGGACGACCAGTGGAACCAGCGCCCAATTGGGAGCCATCAGAAAAAAAGGATTGCTCACGGCCAAAGGATTTTGAATCAACAAGGCACCTTGCCCCAGGTAATTCAATACCAAGCCGGGAAGAGCGACAAAAAACCAAGCCTGCTGAATAGGCTTTCGCCCAAAATGACCGAGATCAGAATAAAGTGCTTCGCCGCCAGTCACGACAAGAAAAACAGAACCCAGTACTATGAAGCCTTGCCAAGCATGAATTGCAAAGAATCGAAAGACATAAAGTGGGTTCAGTGCTTGCAAAACCACAGGAGCAAGCAAAATATTTCGCACACCAAGGATTCCTAAAACAAGAAACCACAGAAAGGTCACGGGTCCAAAAAATTTTCCAACAGTTCCAGTGCCTTTTTTCTGAATCGAAAAAAGAAGAATCAAAATCATCACTGTCAGAGGCAGAACATAAGGTTCCAAAACCGGAGTGATCAAGCTGAGACCCTCGACGGCACTGAGAATCGAAATGGCCGGTGTGATCATGCCGTCGCCGTAAAGCAGCGAGGTACCGAATAAGCCAATCAAAACAAGAATATTTTTTGAGCGACTCAGAGAAAGTTTTCGGTCGGACTGTGGCGCCACCAAGGAAGTCAAAGCGAGAATTCCACCTTCTCCTTTATTGTCAGCACGTAAAATAAAAATCAAGTATTTGACCGAGATGACGATGGTTAGAGACCAAAAAATCAGGGACAGAAGACCAAAAATATTTTCTGGGACGGGTGCCATTTGGTGCTCTGGCTGAAAGGCCTCACGCAGAGCATAGAGAGGGCTTGTTCCAATATCACCATAGACAACACCAAGGGCCGTCAGTGCAAGTAAGAACCGGTAGTGTGCAGAGCGAGGCTGCACGGGATGGACGGGAGCAATGCTAGCGGGAGTCTTCATGGAAATTGATAAATCATTGTTTCTGAGGAAAGGCAATTGGAGGCTAGGCTGTTTCATCCAACGTTAGCCTTTGCCTTTTTTATGGCTTATAGACAAACTGTATAATTCACGCGGGCCTCTAAAATAAGTATTCAGATAAGATATCTTGTTCAAGTTTTAAGACCTGACCCGCCTGTGATAACTTTTTCATTGAGAGATTTCCCTTGCTTCGTCTGATGCATTTTCCCATTATCGATCGCCAGGAGACTCTAGTAATATTCCTCACAAACGATTGATGCGTTAGTTAAAATTCGCCTAGGGAAATTTGTTTTGGGGCCACGGCTGCTACAAAATCTAGCAGAAAAAGCAGAACGTCGGAAATTTAACAAACGGATGGGACGTGGCTTTGTTATAGAATGTTCTGTAACAGCTTTGTTGGAAATTGGTGCCCTCGGTTGCGCACATACGAAACAAAAGCTCTGAAGCCCTTGTGAAAGGAAGCTTCAGAGCTTTTCCTTTTTTTGAAGCTAGCTTAGAGTTTGGTTTTTCCGTGGGTATCGGGTTCGGCATTGACCTCAACCTGACTAAACTTCGTTTGAACTTTCGGGCCAGCCTTCGGTTGCGCCCAAAATATCGGCGGCTCTCCAATGCGGAAGATCCTCTTTCAATTCGAGAAGCAAGAGATCTAATTTTTGCACGGCTGTCTCACGTTGGCTGGAATCCTCTGCATTCACTCCGTCAGCGAGCTCTCTCCAATGCGGTGATAGCAACAAGCGGCTTCGCAGCGCCATCATCAAGAGATCACTCCAAGTTGGCTGAGTGAAGGTAAAGTTCAGGGCCAGTGACTCGCCCTCGGCCTCCGTTGAATGCCAGAAACCGCGCGGCACGACCAGCATCGATCCAGGTTTTAAAATCAAATCGATTTTATCCGCCGGCATAGACTGCGGCATTGTAGTATCGAGATAGCTGCTCAGCTCAGGATCGATGGGTTGTCCTAGAGTGTGCCTGACTGTCGGATTTTCAACTGAGTGAT
>JAYTZS010000364.1:0-3015 GCA_043741885.1 Bdellovibrio sp.
GGAGATCGATGGCAAGCAAAGTCCGACATAGACTCCTTTTTTGGATGCCTTGATGAGCGACCGCAAAATGGACCGGCGTGGTAAAAAATAGGCATTTGTGATTAAGATCTGCGACGTGGCTGTTCGCATCCGGCGATTTAAATCTCTCAGCAGAAAATATCGCCACTTGATTGTCGAATTCAATCTGAGAACTTGATCGCTGCTTTGTTTCAATTGGATTTTTCGACTGATGAGCGGGCGTAAAATGACATTCTCAATTCTCGAACGGATCCAGGTTCGAGTGCAGACTTTTTTCAATCCTTCAAGCGGCGGGCCAATGACTTGAATCCCAGTGTCTCGCCAAACAAATTTACCCATGAATTCTTCGGAGTGCACTTGAGAAATATTCAAACTTCCGAGAAAAGCTCGTTGCTGATCAATCAAGATGATTTTTCGGTGATTTCGTTTATTTACTTTTTTTAACAGAAAGAGAATTCGACGCAACGATTTCCACGAAATTTTTTTTAAGAATTCCAAACGCAAGGGAATCGGATGATAAATGCGAAAGTGCAAACGATTGTCCAAACAAAAATTACGAAGAGCATAGGCCCAGTTGAAGCTGCCAACTCCATCGACTAAAATCTGCACTCGGACACCGCGTTCGCGCGCTTTGGCCAAAGCATCAAGAATTCTTAAACCAATGGGATCCATATCAAAGATATAGGACTCGATCACTATTTCAGTTTTGGCTTGGTCAATTGCCTGAATCACTTCGCTGAAGTATTCATCACCGGAAAAGTACAGACGGACTGAATCCCAATTGGGCTTTGACATCATAATTGTCTCAAGGTCCAATAAGATTAAACCGGAGATGTGTTGAAATGAAGTCATTTTTCAAAGGAATTGGAATCTTACTTTTCGCGATATTGATAGGCTGCTGCTTAGGCAGTTTCTCTCTGGTATGGGCGGGGACGCAGACTTTCTTATCGACTCCAATTTCCGTGGCAGTGATTTCTGGCGAAGACAAATCGGCCTTCGATTCCAAAGTGGCGCCATTGCTCAAAGAGCAATTGAAGAGCTGTAGTGCTTGTTCCTTTCAAAATGCAACCCCATATCGCGAAGACGGAAAAATTGCGATAAGTGAAATTCCGGCGAAACTGGAGCAAGCTGGATCATCGTCGAGTTTTATTTTTCTGCATTGGAACGCTAAGGTCACAGATGAAACCAAGCCCATCGTCGTCACTTTGAAAAAAATTTTGCAGAACGGAACTGTGATCGTCGGTTCGGCAGGATTGGCAAAAGGTTCGGAGCCAACTTTCCCATTGAACAAGACAGTCCTCGGACAAGCCGCTGGAGTGATAATCATCGGAGATCTTGCTGAACGAGAGCGACTTCTCACGCAGAGTTATTTTGGCCCTGAAATGCTGACGGCCCTAAAGCCACCGAGAGAGTATGTTGGAATGGGATTTAGCCCCATCTTTTTCGTTTCTCGCTTGGCCACCCAGTGGCCAAAGAAAACCGGAAAAGAATGGCTCGCTTATTTTCAGTCGATGAAAGGCAAAGTGCGCAGGCTCTGGCCAGAGCTTGAGGATTTTTTCGGCCGTTAATCTTTATCGATTCCAATTGCGGTTTAGTCAGCGGCCCGGAAACAAGACGACTCGCTCTTGGTCCGCCGGGGGAATTTTTCTTTTTAAAATCTCAGTTGCTTCCTGAGTTGAATATCGACTTGAGATGTGAATCAAAACAATCCGCTCACTTTCAATCTCACCCAATCGCTCAATGATCTCATTCAAATGAGTGTGTCCCCATTTTTTGGCCTCCGAGACCGCTTTTCTTTCATCTAAATAAGTGGCTTCAACAAATAGAATCTTGGATTGACAGACTTCTGGCGTCAGATCGAGGAATTCAATTTGAGTATCTCCTGTAAATGACATGAGGATCTTTTCATGCGTTTCTTCGACAGAAACGCCTTCTGATTTTAACTTGTAAATCTGCTGCCCCGTGTGATTCTGGAATTCACTTTTTAACTTTTTATTTTTATGGATGAGAGAATACCCGAATGAGTCGATTCGATGGACTGTAGGAAAGCAGCTAATTTCCAGCTGAGAGTTCAGTTGAAATCGCGATCCAACTTCTACTGGGTGAAAGTTAAATTGATACTGGTGATTTTCAATTTTTTCCCAACAGCGAATGATCTGAGTCATTGGCTCGATCAAGGAAGCAGGCATATAGAAATCGGGCGGCGGCTCATTGTGCATGGCTTTTTGCGAGAGAATGTAGGGGACTCCCGCCGCATGATCTAAATGGCCATGGGTGATAAAAAACTTTTTCATTTTGAGGGCGAATGGAAGGCCCTGGGCAACATCGAAACAGAGCTGGTGCGCAGGGACCGAAAGGCTGGTGCGAATTCCAGAGAGGCTCAATCCAAAGACTTGAAATCCATCATACTCCCAGGGCGAACCGGCCTGAATCGACATAGAACCTACTGACTTGTGTGAATTTTCGCAATCACATCATGATTGATCCAGGCGACGGGAGCTTCTGGAGCGGCACTGTGGGCAAGCATTACTTTTCCACAAGCTTCGAAGACCACTTCGCTCAAAGGAAATGTCATCAAGACTTTTGGATCTAGGTGCAGCTCTAGCAAATGTTCCGAAGCCGACAGCATTGTTTCCAATTGGAGCTTAGAATTGTGTTGCGGCCACTTTTCAAAATCGCAGTGTTCCCGAATCACCTCGGATGTGAGGTAAGTTTTTGTGAAAGTGAGAATGCTTTCAAGTTTCACGTCTGGTTTAAGCAAGGCTAAACATTTCTCTACAACAGCCTGAGCTTTGTGTGAGGAGCCTTCCTTTTGCAAAGCGCCCAGCAAGGGATAGAGCGAAACTTCAACTCCAGAAAAAATAGAACTGGAATTGGTTAAGATCTCGGGACAGTTGTAAATACAAGTCCGGATTCCCTTTTGAGAAAAATCTCTTGAGTGATTTTCCAAACGCCTTTTAGCCCAGCCCTGGAGGTAGGGCGAGTAGGTCTGCCAGA
>JAYTZS010000365.1:0-2998 GCA_043741885.1 Bdellovibrio sp.
CCTTCTGGCCCCTCAAATTCGATTACCTTATTATTGCTTTGGCAGAGGACTATTCTTGGACGGCCATTGGAGTTCCAAACCAAAAATACTTATGGATCATGCATCGAAAAAAGCAAGCTAGTCTGGAAGAGGTGAATCTAGTGATAAGCCACTTAAAAGCTATCAATTACAAGGTTGATGAAATTCAAATTGTCCCACAAAAATGGCCAACAGCTGAGGCGACTGCTCCAAAACAAAATTAGTGAAGCAATCGCCTAGATATTTTAATAGGGAAGAGCCTGAACTCGTTCCATGATATAGAGCGTTACTCCTGGTTGTCCTTCTTGCCCGCCGTACGTAATGCGTAAGTCTGCGTCGTGATAGGCCTTTGTTAACGAGCCTTTGATTCCAACGGGCGGCAGAAATTGAGGAAATTCTAAAAGACAAAGCTTCCCCTCTTCTTTCAAGGCTAGCAGATCGGCAAGGGAATAACCCTTTGGAACTCCCTCTAGAGGTATGCCGCTCTGTTTGAACTGGACCCCAATCTTCACAGGCGAAATTGTGTATTATCCTTTGATTAAGCCAACAAGGTGAAGACCCAGAAAATCGTAGATACCGACGTTGGTATAATAGCCCGATACCGAGATCACCTGATAAATGTTGTCGGGATCAAGACCTGACGGAGCGGTACCGCTGCTGTTATATGAGTAAGGTCCCCATACTTGTTTCCAGGCACCAACGGCGACGACAGCTTTCTCCTGCATTGTTTGCGGAGATGACAGGGACAAGAGCTCTTGAATTAAGGGCTCAAAACTTTTTGCTTTGGAGCCATCAGGATCAGGCTGGCCCGAGTAAGATGCTGCAAGGTCCAGAATCTAAGACTTCACAGTCTGCAAATCTTGAGCGAATGCGTTCACGGACTCGATTAGAGTCAGAGCGATTATCGATTGTTTTAGAAATTTCATGTTACTCCCTTTTTTAAATGTTGTTTATTTCCTATTCAAATCTTTTAGCTCGCATATTCCAAAGTGGCGCCGTCACGACGTTGAACCAGATAGCAAAAAAAAGAACTGCCCACATCACACCTTGGACTGCGACAGTCCAAACTTCTAAACCTGAAAACAACCAACGTCGAATGGTCGCGAAAAATTCGTAGTAGAGACCGAAGCAAATTATTATTTGGATCTTCAGCTTTAAGTCAATTTTTACGTTTGGCTCCGGTTTCAAAAAATTAAACGGAAACCAAACGAACTTGGTGTCTGAGGCTTTATTATGCCAAAATTCGATTTGTTCGATTAACTTCACCTTGGCTAGTTTCCTGACATCTTGTTTTTAATAAACCCAATTACGGAGCTTAAAATTGGCACTCGTTCATATATAAACTCACCCATGTCAAAATAATCACGATGGGAAATGACTTTGCCTTCTGCTCCTCTGAAGGTGATGAGGGAAACCCCATCGACAGTAATTTCCCGTCCAGAATTTAATGACGGAGCTTTTAAATACATCCGCCATTCCAGCGTGACGAGACTTTGGAATTCAGATGTATTTTTGTACTCAAACCGAATTGACTCTACATTTTTTTAAAGTCCCTCGTAGTATTCTCGAATTGCCTTAGTTCCCTTAATCTTATGAATCGGGTCTTGAAAAACCGCGTCGCGATCATAAAACTCTTCAACAAGATTGTGGTGACCTCGCCCCGACTCGAACGGGGATGAGCAGTTTAGGAAACTACCATTCTATCCTGTTGAATTACGAGGTCCACTGGGGCCACCATAGCGGTTCGGCCCGGTTTACTCAACTGGTTCCTGAGCGGGTTATTCTTCGTCCAGGTCATCAGGTGAGCCAAGACCGTACTTTTCGACCCTGTAGCGCATGGAGCGAAAGGTGATATGCAGGAGTTTGGCTGCTCGTTTCTTGATGCCGTTGCTCGCATGGATGGCTTTGACCAAAAGTTCTTTTTCGATTTGCCCGATCACTTTGTCGAGGTCAATTCCGTCCTCGCCCATTTCGATTTCATGCGAAGAAGCCATTTTCCGACCGGACGGAGTGTTCACAAAGGGAGGTAGACTTTCAGGCAAAACAGTCGCTCCACTTTCTAGGGCCACAGTTCTCTCCAGTATATTTTCCAGTTCTCGAACATTTCCTGGGTAATCATACTTTTTGAGCATCTCCATCGCCTCGGTGCTGATGGTGCTGATATTCTTGGTCAGACGTTCATTGTATTTTTTAAGAAAGTGATTGGCCAGTAATGGAATGTCGTCTCTGCGTTCGCGCAAAGCTGGAGTGCGAATTCCAATCACATTCAATCGGTAATACAGATCTTGCCGGAAGGTCTGATCTTTCACCATGTCTTCCAAATTCCGATTGGTCGCGGCACAAATTCTGACATCGATTCGAATGTCCTCAGTAGCTCCTACTCGGCGGATCACTCGCTCTTGGATCGCCCTCAGCAGTTTCACTTGTATGGTTAATGGCAATTCGCCGACTTCATCGAGAAACAAAGTTCCCCCGTCAGCCACTTCAAAAAGTCCAACTTTGTCGGCGATCGCTCCAGTGAAAGAACCTTTTTTATGCCCGAACATTTCCGATTCCATCAACTGCTCTGGAATGGCTCCGCAGTTGATCGTCACGAATGGCTTGTCTTTGAGGGGGCCGTTGTAATGAATGGCTTTGGCTACGACTTCTTTTCCGGTCCCAGACTCTCCAGTGATCAAAACATTGGTGGGGGTCACTGACACTCGCTTCACCAAATCGTAAATTCGGTGCATTTCATCTGAATTTCCAACTAGATTTTGGAAACTGTATTCTCTAGTCAGTTCTTTTTTGAGAACTCGATTTTCAACTTCAAGGTTTTTGGTGCGAAGTGCATTCTGAATGTTCATCCGCACTTCGTCGATTTTAAATGGCTTTGTTAGATAGTCATAAGCCCCCATCTTCATCGCTTCCACTGCTGATTCTGTTGTGCCAAAGGCGGTAATGAGCATGAAGACCAAATCGGGGTAGAAGTCTTTCACAT
>JAYTZS010000366.1:0-2997 GCA_043741885.1 Bdellovibrio sp.
TGTAACTTAAGCAGCAAACTTTTCTATTTCATCTTCTGAATGTTATCTTTCAGCAAGAGAACGCACCAGCGTTCTGAACGACCGAACTCCTATTGATCGGCGTTTGCTCCGCATTCCATCGAGTGATGTATGACGATCGGTTTTTGTGACAGCGCTAACCGAGTTTCTCGCTTGTAGGGTGGGGGGGGGCAGGAAATTTATTCGACACGATGGATAGGCTACGCAGAGGCTTACAATCTGGTAGCTAGCCAAGCAGCTAGTCCAAATGACGATCTCGACCAAAAAAATCGATATGCGATATTGCGTTCTAAGCTGGTAGGTTTGGTGTCTTCGCTACACCTAAACTGACATACCAAACGCAAAGTATTGATTTCAAAAGAAATTTATGAGACCGCTACTCTTTAATCGAGGTTCAAATGTCAAAGGGTTCCGACGAGATTCTTACGCCTGACGCCATCTCTAAAAGTTTAGGTCTGTCAGATGCAGCCGCTCTTCTTTTCCGGCTCAAAAAGGATATCCTTCAAGCATGGGAATCGCAATGTCGTGAAAAAGTACTTGCAGCGAAACTTCAAAGCCATCCTGCCTTTCTCAACGAAATTCCTAAATTCATAGATCAGATGATTTTAGCAATTCGCTCTGACTTTAAAACCGACTACGAAGCAAATTCCAAAGTTGCTTGTGATCATGGCGAAGAGCGTTCAGATTTGAAAGCTTATACCCTTGATCAACTAATTTATGAGTACCAAATACTTCGAACTACTTTAATAGAATTCCTGGAAGTAGAAGCTCCCTTGAGTACCGAGGCCAGCAAACTTATACACGAATTCATGGACAGAGGAATTCGAAAGGCCGCTGCACGGTATGCTGAGATTGAGCTTAAAAGTGAGGAAAATCAGCGGCGAGAAAGTGAGCGCGATCGCCAAGAACTTTTTGCATTTTTCATGCAAGCTCCAATTGCAATATGCGTCCTTGATGGCCCCGATCATATCTTCACTTTGTCAAACCCGCACTACAACAAGCTCGCGGGCCGGATAGTTGTTGGGAAAAAAGTGCGCGACGCCTTTACCGAAGCCGAAGTCGGTCCCTTTTTCGAAATTCTCGACCGCGTCTATTTAACCGGCGAACCCTATATCGGGAAGGAGACCTCCGTTCCACTTCTTGATTTAGAGGGACAAGTTCGTGAACGCTTTATCGAATTTGGCTATAATCCGATTCTAGATTCTGAAGGTAAAATCACGGCCATTTTGGCTTTTCACATTGATGTCACTGAGCAGGTTTTAGCTCGGAAAAATCTGGAAAATAGCGAAGCACGTCTTTTGCGAAGTCAAGAACTGCTCGAGCAAATGAAGCAAGTCGCCGAGCAAGAACGCGCAAAGCTTTCTGCAGTGTTCGCGCAGGCTCCGAGCGCGATAGCCGTGTTTGAAGGACCTGGTCATATATTTACGATGGCGAATCCGGCATACCTGTCGAAGTTTTTTGGAGGGCGACAGGATCTTATCGGTAAATCGGTCGGCGCGGCTGTTCCTGAAGCCGTCGAACAGGGCTTTGGAAAATTGCTGGATGATGTTTATCAAACGGGAAAACCGTACATCGGCATTGAAATGCCAATTGATCTACTGCAACCGGATGGGAAAATTAGGAAGTTTCACCTTGATTTGGTCTATCAGCCCTTACGTGATATCTCAGGAAAAATAACAGGAATTGTAGCAGTAATAACTGATGTAACTGATCAGATAAGCGCTCGAATAAAACTGGAAGAAAGTGATGCTAAGCTTTTAAAAAATCAAGAACTGCTTTCGACCACCGTGCGCGTGGCCAAAGTTGGATTTTTTGATTGGGATATCCAAAAAAATTCGATGACCTTCAGTGATCAGATGCGAAATGACTGGGGAATAAATTATGAGAGTTCGCTTGAAGAAGTAATTGCCAGAATTTATGTAGACGATCGCGAAACAATTAATCAGCTATTTGAAAAATCCATCAGCGATCGAACTCCACTTTTTGCTGAGTACCGCGTGGTTCGACCGGATGGTAGAATTATCTGGATTGAGGCTCAAGGAATTGTGGTTTACTCCAACGACGGGACGCCGATTTGTTTTTACGGGACTTCGATCGACATTTCAGCGCGCAAGGCTATTCAGTTCCAACTTCAATTCGAAAGTCATAAACTTGAGACTATATTCAAAGAATCTCCCGCAGCCATGGCCTTATGGCAGGGGCCAGAATTAATATTTGAGAAAGTAAATCCTAACTACCAATCAATCTTCGAAGGCCGCGAACTACTAGGCAGATCGTTTCTTGATGCCTTACCCGAAATGGCAGGCCAGCCTTTTAATGATATGTTAAAGAAAGTGTTTGAGACTGGTGAACCCCTTGTTGGAAATGAAATGTTGGCTAAGATCATGCAAAAAAAGAATGGTCCACTTGAAGATAGATACTTTGATTTTACCTACATCCGAGTTGACGATCCGAATGGCAAAACTTATGGCGTTTACAATCATGCTGTTGACGTCACTGACCGTGTCGTCGGGCGCATACAACTTCAAGTTGCAAAGGGCGAAGCTGAAAAAGCAAACCAAACCAAGTCATCGTTTCTTGCCAATATGTCTCACGAAATACGAACGCCACTGGGTGCAATCCTGGGCTTCACTGATCTGCTAAAAGATAGTGAGTTGTCCTATGAAGAGCGGAACCAATTTCTCGATACGATCTCGCGGAATGGCAAAGCATTGACAAAAATTATTGATGACATTCTTGATTTGGCGAAAGTGGAATCTGGTAAACTCGATGTAGAAAATTTGGATTTCTCACTTTTTGATCTTATCGATGATGTCATGGATGTCTTTCGCGAACGCACTCGTTCTAAAAATATATTTCTTCGTGCTCATATCAATAAAGAAACACCCGACAGAGTCTTTTCAGATCCAACCCGTATTCGGCAGATTTTGATCAATGTGGTCGGCAATGCCGTGAAGTTCACAGCAAGTGGTGGTGTCA
>JAYTZS010000367.1:0-8458 GCA_043741885.1 Bdellovibrio sp.
CAACTGCAGGTACAACTCCTCCACCACCGGCTGATGCTAAGAGCGATGTTAAGCCAGATGCGACGAGTGAGAAAACTGATAAGTGATTGAGAAATAAAAGCGAGATGATGAACGCATTGAATCTCGCGCAAACGAACACAGAGAATGAAATAAAGAAGGTGAATTGAAATGGCTGACGCACACAAAACTGAGCTTCACATTCAGAAGTACATTCCCTCGCAACAGCTGAAAATGATTTCTATGACTTTCGTGCTTATCGGAGTTATCGGCTTTATTTTTGGTCTTCTCAAGAATCAAGACCGCCTTTGGACGTCTTATTTGGTCGCTTTCTTTTTTGTTTCTTGCCTTGGACTTGGCGGAATGTTTTTCACGGCAATCTTAAATCTCAGCAAAGCTGGTTGGAGTGTCAGCATTCGTCGACTCTCAGAAAGCATGACCTCATTTTTCCCAGTGATCATTGGAGGAAGTTTGGTTTTGCTCGCCGGATTGAAATATCTCTATCCGTGGGCCAACCCTGAAGTGGTAGCCAACAGTCCAATTATTCAAGTCAAAGCAGCCTACCTCAACCCAGGGTTTCTCGCTGTTCGCCTGATGATTTTTTCAATCGGGATGTATTTGTTTGGCCGCAAGATTGTCGGCAATTCGATCAGACAAGACCAAACAGGGGACCAAAAGTTAACCGAAAGCAATGTCGGCTGGAGCATTGGATGGGTTCTCTTCTTCGCCATTTCTTTTTCTCTTTTCACCGTCGATTTGCTGATGTCACTTTTGCCATCTTGGTACAGCACGATTTTTGGAATTTACTGTTTTGCCGGACTCTTCCAAAGTTCACTGGCATTCTTGATTTTGATTTTGCTTTATTTGCGTCAACAAAAAGTGGTTTCCGGCTATTACACCGATGACCATATTCATGATGTGGCAAAGTTCATGAAGGGTTTTACGGTATTTTGGGCTTATATTGCCTTTTCCCAATTCATGCTGATTTGGTACGCTAATATTCCCGAAGAAACTGAGTTTTATTTGATGCGAGCAGAAGGTGGCTGGATGGCCATTTCTTTCGGGCTCTTGTTTTTCAAATTTATTATTCCATTTTTGGTGCTACTGCCTCGAGCTGCTAAACGGACTCCGAGCAATTTAATTGCGGTCAGCGTTCTGCTTTTGGTGATGCAGTACATGGACATTTACTGGCTGGTTTACCCAAATTTCAACGAAGGCCAAGTGGTCTTTGGATTTTATGAAATCGCCATGCTTTTGCTATTCTTGGGAATTTTCCTGATGACCATCATGCGATTCTTGCAAAGAAACAACGTGGTCGCTATCCGTGATCCGAGAATGCACGAAGCCCTTCACCATCACGTGACTTATTAAAATCAAAGTTAAAGTTAAAGTTAAAGTTAGAGCTAGAGGAATTTTAAGACGCAATCCATTAGAATCGAGTTGCGTCTTACCTCCGGTCTTGTTAAGTATGAAAACCATGCTCAAGATTGATTTTATAGAAATTCTAGAATTGCCAACACCCGGAAACATTCAAAGACGAATTCAAAGACCAGTGATTTCCGATGTCTGAAGTCCAAATCATATTGCCTGACAACTCGGTCAAAACTTTTGATCATGAGCCGACACCTTTAGAGGTCGCACAGTCGATTGGACCTCCGCTGGCCAAAGAGACTTTAGGAGTTAAAATTGAAGGTTCATCTGATGTCAGCGATCTCAGATTGCCGTTAAAAACTGGCTCTAAAATTTCATTGGTCACAACCAAGTCTGCTGAAGCTAATGAAGTGATTCGTCACACTGCGGCCCATGTGATGGCTCAAGCTGTTCAATCGATTTGGCCTGAAGTGAAAGTCACAATTGGTCCTGTGATCGACAATGGATTTTTTTACGACTTTGATTCTCCTCGAAATTTCAGCGAAGAAGATTTTGAGAAAATTGAGAAAAAAATGGCAGAGCTTATCAAAGCGGATTATCCGCTGGTTCGAAAAAATGTTCCGATCGACGAAGCCATCACAACTTTCGATAAAATGGGTGAACGTTTCAAAGTTGAAATCATTCAAGATTTAAAAGCAAAAGGCGAAACTGTCGTAGGCATCTATGATCAAGGTGAGAATTGGTTTGATCTTTGTCGTGGTCCCCATGTTCAGAGCACAGGTCAGATCAAAGCTTTTAAACTACTTTCAGTTGCAGGGGCGTACTGGAGAGGTGACGAGAAAAATCCGATGCTTCAGCGGATTTATGCAACTGCATTTCAAGATAAAAAAGAATTGGACCAGCATCTATTGCATTTAGAAGAGGCCAAGAAGCGCGACCATCGCAAGCTTGGAAAAGAACTGGGATTGTTTCATTTCCATCCCCTGACTCCTGCTTCGCCTTTTTTCACTGGCAAAGGCACTGTGATTTACAATGAATTGCAGCGCTACATCCGAGAGCTGTATTTTAAGTATGGTTATCAAGAAGTGATCACTCCGCAAATATTTGATTTGGAGCTGTTCAAAACTTCGGGCCATTTAGCCAATTACAAAGACAATATGTTTTTCACAAAAGTCGATGAGAGAGATTTCGGTGTGAAGCCGATGAACTGTCCGTCCCACTGTTTGTTGTTCAAATCGGAACATCATTCCTACCGAGAATTGCCTTTGCGGATGGCTGATTTTGGACGCTTGCACCGGTTTGAAAAGAGCGGCGCAATTCATGGTCTGACTCGAGTCCGCTCGTTTTGCCAAGATGATGCGCATATTTTCTGTAGCATGGAGCAAATCCAAGCTGAGATTACTAGTTTCATGAAACTTCTCTCTGAGGTTTATGAGCAATTGGGAATGAGCAATTACAAAGTGTTTTTGTCGACTCGCCCAGAATCTCGAATGGGTTCGGATGAAGTGTGGGATCAGGCCGAAGCGGCACTTGCGAATGCACTCAGTTCTTTGAATATTGCTTACACTTTAAATCCAGGCGACGGAGCTTTTTACGGTCCCAAAATTGACATCAATTTTGTTGATGCCATTCAACGCCCGTGGCAGTTGGGAACTTTGCAGTGTGACTTTAACTTGCCGCGAGCTTTTGATTTGACCTATGCCGGTGAAGACAACAAAGAGCACAGGCCTGTGATGCTCCACCGCGCTATTTTGGGCTCACTCGAACGCTTTATCGGAGTCTATTTAGAACACACTTCGGGTCATCTCCCAGCTTGGATGTCGCCAGTTCAAGTTCAAATTCTCTCAATCACAGATCGTGTGAATGACTATTGCAATGAACTGATCCTGATGTTGAAAAATCACGGAATTCGAGTCGAATTTGACCAGAGAAGCGAAAAACTGAGTCGAAAAGTCCTCGACGCTCAAAAAATGAAAGTGCCTTTCATGCTGATTGTCGGTGACAAAGAAGCAGAAAATCGCACAGCGTCCCTGCGCAGTCGCAGCGGTCAACAAACAGCTGGATTGCCAATAGAACAATTAATTAAAGACATCGTCGGCGACATCCGAGAGCGGAAGCTGACGGCACATACAAATCAGGATACCAACAAGGAGGTCTCCCATTAGCGGCCCTTTTGAACGAAAAGGTTTTGGAGGCGGCGGCGGACCCAATTTCCGCGGCAAAGACAAAGGCAAAGACGGTCTGCGAGTCAATCGCGAGATCCGAGCTCAGCAAATTCGAGTCATTGACGAAGAGGGGACAATGCTCGGAGTTATGAGCGTTCCAGAAGGCGTTCGATTGGCCGAAGATCGAGGTTTGGATTTGATTGAAATCGCTCCGACGGCGACTCCACCAACTTGCAAAATCACAGACTACGGCAAGTTCAAATACGAAAATAAAAAGAAGGCTGTGGCCGCTCGAAAAAAGCAGGTCATCGTTCACATCAAGGAAGTTCAGTTGCGTCCGCGCACCGATATCCATGATTTTGAAACCAAAATGAAGCACGCTCGCCGGTTTATTTTGGACGGAGACAAAGTCAAAGTGAATATGCGGTTCATGGGCCGAGAAATGGCTCACCAAGAGTTTGGAATGAAACTCATGCGCAAAGTTGTCGACACATTGAAAGATGTGGCCAACGCTGAATCCAATCCAAAAATGGAAGGCAAGCAGGCTTTCCTGATTCTGGCCCCGGATTCGGTCAAAGTGAAAGAGTACATGAAGCTTCACCCGAAGAGCACCGAAGGCGTAGCACCTGAGAGTGATCCGGCTGACGATCATGATGATGATTTAGATACAGACGCCTGATTTCAAAGTTAGTCGCCCCCGTAGTTGAGATTTTCGCTGAAGTTCGTAGAAGAAGACATCCTGTCTATCGAGGACTCTGTCCTCGAGCTCCTGCTTCTCCCGGTCATCGTGACCGGGGATCTTTCTATAAAGCGTGGGCATTTTGTGGATAATTCGATTTTATTGAGAAGTGGCAACTTGAAAGTGTGAATTTCACCAACGCGCCGATGGATGTCATATCTTCCGGGACTGATCGTGAATCGGTCAATTTGAAACAACACTCGGCACATTTTTTTCAAAGAGAGGCCACTTTTAGCTAATGTTTCTGCTGGTATTGTAGATTTTGAAGCGATCATCAAACGTTTAATTCTCTGCCAGAAATACAGCAATTAATTTAGCTCTTTCCTCCGCGATTCGGTCTTTCTCCAGGTCAAAACAAAGGCGCCGCATGATTATTTGAAGAGTGTCACGTATGTCCCGACCCGTGCCGTTACTTCTCTATCGGTTTGTAAATATAAATTTATTACAAATCTGTTTATAGATATCTGTGCAGATTTTTCTTGACGGGTTATTTCGATCTCAAGCTTGAGCGAGGACAAAAGATATTTTTATTTTTAAAATTTTCCTTTGCCGGCCGCGAGATCGCCTCAGGGCGAAGGTATTAGACCGTTTATAATTGCGATTTTCCACTCTGATGGGAGTGTTGCAAAAACATCATTAAAATAGCTGTGATATAAATTCCCAACTGGAACTGGAACTGGAGGGAGGAATCTCATGCAGAAATCTAATTTCACAGCATCAAATAAATCAAAAAAAGAACACGGTGGCTCTCTGCTTTTAGGAAAAAGAAAAGGGCGCCGCCCTCTCTCAACTAAAAATGCCATCCATTTAGTTTTAAAGTCAGATCTGAAAGGAGTATTCAATCCAGGAAATCGCAGATTAGAACAACTGATTCAAAATACAGCTAAGAGATTTCACATTCGCATCTACAGCATGGCTTTGAACTGGTCTCACATTCACTGTGTGATGAAAATCAAAGACCGCAAAGATTATAATGCTTTCATTCGGGTACTGACGTCCATTCTCGCTCTCAGAATTCGAATACACCAAAACTTCGCTGGCAAAGTGTTCACTCTTCGGCCGTTCACCAGAATTATCAGCTGGGGCAGAGACTTCAAGAATGTTCTTTCGTACTTAGTGCTGAACGAATTGGAATCTTTGGGCCTGCTGGTTCGACCGAAGAAGACGAAGACGAGGAAAAAGATGAGAAAGAAAATTGCTGAATGAAATTGGTCAGCAAGGGCCTGTCGGATTAACAAAATGTACAGCTCACAAAATGAATCTGGTCGGTAGGGATGGGATCTTTCTTGGAGCAATGGTTATTTTGTGTGGCTCCACTTGTCAATCTGGGCCGGACAGGTCTACATAAGTCGCGAACCTGGTCAGTGCAATAGTTTGAGATCAGTGGCGCGACTTTACTTGGGCTTGGGTACAAGCCCAAGTCTTTAGTTTGGTAGGGTTACCGCGTTTTGGTGGGTTGGGTGAGCAGAAGTCGGTGACGGACCCGCTTTTTCGAGAAAGAGGGCGTGACCGGGAGATTTCAAGCCGAAAAACCTGTTTAATGAAAACTTTGAATTATGAGATAAAATCGGATCGACCTGGATGCCACCTCTTGCCTAAAATAGCCCTAGACGTAACGGGATCCCCGATTTCTGAAGGTTTTCCCTTGTCTTTTCAGCAGTGTGCGTCTAATCCTAGCACCTCAAGAATTGTCTGAGTTGCATCTGGTATTCAATGGCACCTAAGAGTCACCAATGGTTGGTGGACCGCCTGCTCGGAAGAAAGTCACAAATGGCTGCGAAACAAAAAACGCATTCAGGGGCTAAGAAGCGTCTTAGACTCTCGAAAAGCGGAAATGTGAAACGCAAACAAGTAGGAATGAGACACTTGAACTCACATATGAGCTCAAGCCGCAAACGTCATCTCGGCGACATGGTGTATGTCGATGATGCTAACTATCTGCAGATTCGCAGATGCTTGGTATTTTAAAGGAGATATGTCATGCGCGTAAAAGGTGGATTTACAAATCGTCGTCGTCATAAAAAAGTTTTAAAACGAGCCAAGGGTTATTACTCAGCTGGTTCACGTTGCTACATTCATGCGGTTGAGAAAAACGACCGTGGTATGGCTTACGCTTACAAACATCGCAAGATGAAAAAGCGTGAGTTCCGAGCTCTGTGGAATCAACGGATCAACGCCGCTGCTCGTTTGAACGGAACAACATACTCTCGCTTGATTGGTGGATTGATCAAAGCTAACGTGACTGTGAATCGTAAAATGCTCTCTGAGCTGGCGATTCATGATTCCGCTGCTTTTGCTGAAATTTGCAAACATGCGATGAAACCGGCCTAAATATTCTTTGTGGCCAAAACAGATATGGCCAAAACAGATATGGCCAAAACAAAACCGGTAGAATCTTTCGAGTTGTTTGAGAAGCGAAAACAGGATCACATCCGACTCAGTTTGGATCCTCGCACTCAAGCTTTAGGGATGGCCGGTTTTGACTTTGTGAGGCTCACTCATGAAGCGCTTCCAGATCTCGATTTTTCCGAGATCTCACTACAAACAAATTTATTGAACCAAGGTTGCAGCAGTCCCTTCTATATTAGCTCAATGACAGCTGGGCATGAGCAAGGCGAGCTGATCAATTCTCGTTTGGCTCACCTGTCTCAATCCAAAAATATTCTTATGGGAGTGGGCTCACAAAGGCGGGAGCTATCAGATTCTCAAGCTGCAGGTGAATGGAAAAAAATTCGCCGGGCGGCTCCTGAAGCTCGATTCATCGGAAATCTTGGAATCGCTCAGGTGATCTCAACTCCTCTAGAGCAAATTCAAAGACTGACCGATTCTCTCGAAGCTGTCGGACTTTTTGTGCATCTCAATTCTCTGCAAGAATGTTTGCAGCCTGAGGGCACGCCGCAGTTCAAAGGTGGCTGGAAAGCCCTCGAAAATTTGGTTTCAAAGCTCAAGCTCCCAGTCATCGTCAAAGAAGTTGGCTGTGGAATTTCGCCATCGACAATTGAGCGATTGCTCGATTTGGGAGTCTCAGTAGTCGATGTCAGTGGTTTGGGAGGAACTCATTGGGGCCGTCTGGAGGGCTATCGGTCAGATGAAAAATCAATGCAGTTTCAAGCCGCAAAAACATTTCAAAACTGGGGACTTCCAACCATGGAATGTTTGATTTCTGCTACGGAAGTTTTAAAAAATGTTAAAATCAATTTGCGAACCGAGAGGAACTCAACTCAAAAACTTTGGGCTTCTGGAGGAGTGAGGAATGGCTTGGATGCAGCCAAACTTTTAGCTGTCGGAGCATCCGCCGTGGGATTGGCGCAACCTTTTTTGCAAGCAGCCTTGCAATCGGAGGAAACTCTTGCTGAAGTTTTAGAGCAGCTAGAGTTTGAATTGAAAATTGCCCTGTTTTGCACAGGCTCAAAAACTATTGATCAA
Organism: Bdellovibrio sp.; assembly: GCA_043741885.1. Lineage (GTDB taxonomy): Bacteria > Bdellovibrionota > Bdellovibrionia > Bdellovibrionales > Bdellovibrionaceae > 21-14-0-10-47-8. Next base: position 7,699 of record JAYTZS010000367.1, read on the forward strand.
CTGCAACAGAAAAAGGTGTGGTCATGGATTTGAAAAACCCATTAAAGGATTTAGATCTGACTGGAAATTCTTTTTCGACATCTACATCGCTAGCTCAAATGTTCAAAGGTTTCTCGAAGTTGAATCGCGATGAGCGTTTGATGGCTCTTCTCAACAATGGAATTTTGCAGTCGTCGGATCTCGAATACTTGCGGCGCGGGGGCCTTAGGGACACTGCACTGGGAGAAAAATTTATTGAAAATGTCATTGGCTATTTTCAACTTCCTTTAGGAGTTGCCACGAATTTTCAAATCAATGGTCAAGATTATGTCATCCCCATGGCAGTCGAAGAAACTTCGATTGTGGCTGCTGCAAGCAAAACAGCCAAATGGGTGCGTGAGAATGGTCGAATTGAGACCACAATGCTGGGTGAAGATATTATTGGTCAAATTCAGCTGGGTAGAATTCGCAACTTTGAAACTTTTGAGCAAACTGTTCTGACTCATCGGAGAGAATGGATTGATCTGGCCAATCAGGAAGTGGCATTTGGCCTCGTCCGGCGCGGTGGCGGAGTCAAGGGCTTGGTGATTCGCCGAGTGCCAAGAGGAGATGGATCCGACATGGCTGTACTCCATGTTCATATGGATGCTGTGGATGCAATGGGCGCCAATATTATCAATCAAGTGTGTGAGTATTTAAAACAACCACTCGAGCAAGCCACCGGTGAAAAAGTCACCATGTGCATTCTTTCGAATTTAGTCGATACAAAACTGACCGAAGC
>JAYTZS010000368.1:0-2985 GCA_043741885.1 Bdellovibrio sp.
TTTCCATTTTTTCAACCGCAACAGTGTTATTAAAAGCCTCTGTCTCGGGGTTGATTGAAATTGTTCGCGTGATCTGAGTCCTGCCTACTTTAGCCACGCCCTGAAACTCAGTCGGTGACTTTTGAGTCACGGTGAAAAACAAAGGCTCAGCTTTACCGACTTGGCCTAATTCATACAATGTGTGCTGATCGCTTCCCATTTTCATTGGCTTGTGATCGCGATCTGTTTCGCTTTTTAAAACGAAATTTTTTAAACCCATCCCGCGAGAAGAAATCTGAAAAGACATAGCAGCATTTTCATAGTTCATGACTTGCTCGGGATAAGAATTTGCCGCCGCCTCTGTCTTTTTATCTGTATTTCCGTTGCCAGTAGATAATTCTGATTTTGCAGCTGGAACATCTGCTGATTTGACCGCACCCTCCGTTGCTGTGGCTATGGCTGGCTTTTCTCCCGTTCCGTATTTGTTTTGCAGATATTTTTGCCATCCAAAGAAAAGCACCGCGCATAAGATCATTGCGAGCATCGTGCGCGAATCCATAAAACTTGGCTTATTTTCGTTATCCATGATTGTGACCTCGACAAAGTTGCTGAGCGAAAGCTGGTTGAACTGGGAGACTTGGTAACGGATCGTATCCGAATTTTCCACCTGGACGGCATTGGAGGAGACGTCGGAGACTGAGTTTAAAAGCAGTTTGCAGAGGAAGCGTTTGAAATGCTTCGAAGATGTAGGCGGAACAGCTGGGTTCAAATCGACAAGCCCCGCCCAACCAACCCGAGCCGATGGTTCTGTAACTTGCTAAAAAAAGAACAAACAATTTTCTAATGCAAAAATTTAGAAACAGCAGAAAGCGTTTCACAAAATTGTCCATAGCTAAGACTTGGGTAGAAGTCTGCTGGCATCGGTCGGAAGACCAAGTTGACATCAAATTCAGGATTGAAACCATCAGTCGCCACTTTTCGAAAGTACTCTCGGCTCCATCGCTTCAAACGATTGCGGGCAACTGCATTGCCAACCTTTCGGCTGATCGTGCAACCGAATCGGAGATGCCCTAACTGATTCTGCTTATAGGTAAGAAGCAACCAGGGAGTGAGAGTCTTTCTTTTTCCTTTTTGTTGAATGAGAAGAAAGTCTGAGCTGCGCTTAAGTCCAACTGGCTTCTTATTTTCCACCTGTCGAAACCGTCAGGCGTTTGCGACCCTTGGCACGACGACGAGATAACACAGCACGGCCCTCTTTGGTTTCCATGCGAGCGCGAAAACCATGAGCTGATTTTCTCTTTTTGTTCTTTGGTTGATATGTTCTTTTCATGCGAGAACTCCTGCGTTACGACGAATCTACGTCTTATCAATATGTAGCAAAGCTTCGTGCTTGGTTGAGCGAACGCGGATAAAACCATAACGCATCAAAATGGTCAATAGTTGTCATTGTGGAAAACTCGGATTGTCTTGGCCCAGGGCCCCTGATATGAGGGCCTCAGTTTGTGAGACACGAGCTAAGGGGGAATGAGCGCGTGAGTAACAGTCAAAATCACCCGGAAAATAACACTGGAAATGACACTCAGCTGGACTGTATTTCAGAATCTACTTTGGACTCTAATTTAGACTGTAATCTAGGCTCTAAGTTTGAGTCTAATTCAGAGCCTAAATCAGTGCCTAAGTCGATGATTAATGGGCCATTTTGGGAGGACGTCAAACGTCGAATTAAAGCTCGAAATAAAGACAACAAATCAATCGAAACTTGGCTAGATCCAGTCACTTATGTTGACACGGTGGGGTCTGAGACCTTGCCGCGAATGATTTTGGGCGTGCCTAGCGCGCTTCACCAGTATTTTGTGGTCGAAAACCTTTTGGATAAAATTTATGCCGAAGTGGCTGATCTTTTGAAAAAGGACTTCGAGGTCGACTTGGTCGTTACGGGTCTAAAGTCTCCTTCCCACGAACCAGTCAATCTCAGTGAAGCCTTGGCGGTTGAAAAGCCTTATCAACAGACAACTTCACCGCAGGCCATGCCTGTTTCTGGTCCCCCTAAGGGCGACCTACTTAATCCAGATTATACTTTTTCTACTTTCGTAGTCGGCCGCAACACAGAATTTGCTCATGCTGCCTCCTATAATGTGGCACAAAATCCTGGGGCAGAAGGTTACAATCCCCTGTTTATCTGTGGGCCTGTGGGCATGGGTAAGACTCATCTGCTCCATTCAGTCGGAAACCAGATTAAATCTAACCACCCTCATCTAAAGATTGTTTATATCAGTGCAGAAAAATTCTTAAATGAGTGTGTGTCCTCGATTCGTCGTTATGAAATGGACAAATTTCGGACAAAATATAGAGACACTCCTGATATTCTGCTGGTTGATGATGTTCAGATGATGGGGAAAACAGAAGCCATTCAAGAAGAGTTTTTTCACACAATCAATTCGTTTATTGAGCGAAAAAAACAGGTCATTATCGCAGCTGACCGAATGCCTAAAGATATTTTAGGGCTTGAAGATCGAAATCGATCTCGACTGGAGTGGGGCTTGATCGCCGATATCTCGATGCCCGATCTGGAAACACGGGTTGCAATTTTGCGCTACAAATCTGAAAAAATGAATCTTCGCTTGCCGGAAGAAGTGGTCAATCACATTGCGCGAATATCCAAACGCTCCATCCGAGAACTTGAAGGGAACCTGAAAAAAGTTAAAATGTTCAGCGAGTTGCAGGGTCTTTCGATTGATATCGAATTGGCACGAAGGGTTTTGGCTACTCATGAAACTCAAACCACCATCTCAGTAGAGGATATCCAAAAGATGGTGGCCGATCATTTCAAAGTGAAAATGTCAGATATGAAATCAACAACACGGGCAAAACAGATTGTTGTGCCTCGGCAGACTGCAATGTATTTGATCAAAAAAACCTTGGATAAATCGCTGGTTGATATCGGCCGAGCCTTTGGAGGCAAAGATCACACAACAGTGATGAACGCGATGGATCGAGTGAGTTTTC
>JAYTZS010000369.1:0-2982 GCA_043741885.1 Bdellovibrio sp.
ACAGCCGCTCAAAGCAAGCCAAGTGCCAAAATTGACGAATTGCGCAAATTCTCACAAGCTGTTGAATAAAGGCCGTTTTTCAACACTTGTAAAAAACAACCCGGGATCATTCTGACCACAAAAGTGACAAGTCTCGATGCGGTTTTTGAAAAAAAGAAAATGCCGGGTGGCTGCCGAGTGGATGAAATTCCACTTGAGCCTGATCGGAAAAGAAGCCATATTCCTGCCTCCAATCTTTCGATTTTTCGCAGCTGGCCCTGTGGTGGAATTGGTAGACGCGCTGGACTCAAAATCCAGTGTCCGCAAGGACGTGGGAGTTCGATTCTCCCCGGGGCCACCAACTTTCTAAGTTTTTCAAGTTTCATTTTGTCACAAAAACAATCATAGGTATTCGGAAACACACATGTATTCATTATTCCATATTTGAATATTGAATAATTTGTACTTTTAGCCGAGACTAAATCTATGCAACAGTCATCGGCTTTAAAACCTCAAGATGTGGCCGTCCTAGTAAAACTTCTTATACAGCGCCAGGAAGACTGGCGTCAGGTCGATATCGCTCAGGAGATGGGACTTAGCCAAGGCGAAATTGCCAAAAGCCTCCAGCGCCTCGAGAGATCAGGATTGATCCACGGAAAGCGCGCCAACCGTGCTGCGTCTCTGGAACTACTAATCCACGCAATCAAATATGTATTTCCCGCCCAGTTGGGATCATTGTCGGTCGGGGTTCCGACTGGGATATCTTCGCCGGCTCACGAAAAAATGGTGGTTCAAAGTGGCCAGGATGTTTTTGTTTGGCCTTCTACTTTGGGTAAAAAACGAGGACAAGTGATTAAACCGCTCTATCCTAATTTGGCGGAGGCGGTATTGAAGGATAAAGAATTTTACGACTTGATGGCGGCAGTCGAAATCCTTCGGGTCGGTCGAGCTCGCGAACGCAGGCTGGCCGAGCAATATTTGGAGAAAAGAATTATGTCGTCATGAGTGTCAATCCCGCATCAATCGAAATGATCAGATTGGTTGCCCAGGCGCTAGGGGAACTTAATGAAAGAGCCGTGTATGTTGGTGGAGCGACAGTGCCATTTTATCTGCCACAAGAGTACTGGTCTCAGGCCAGACCGACGGAAGACATCGACGTCGTTATGGAAGTCATGGGTAAAACAAAAAATTGGGCTAATGAAGAGGAACTTCGAAAAAAAGGATTTCAACATGATACCAGTGAAGGTGCTCCGATCTGTCGATGGCTTCACAAGGGACTGAAAGTGGATGTCATGACTTCGGATGAATCCGTTTTTGGTTTTACTAACAAATGGTATGAAGAAGGTATCAACCAGGCGATCTCAGTTTTATTGAAACCACAGATAGTACGGATTTTCAGTTTACCATATTTTCTTGGAACAAAGATGGAGGCGTTCAAGGGTCGGGGTCAGGAGGACTACCAAGCCAGTCCAGACATGGAAGATATTATTTCTGTTTTGGAGGTGGCTCCAGAAAAAATGTGGAATGAAGGGCTGTCCAATTCTTCAAAAGCGCTGTGCGCCTATTTAAAAGCAGAGTTAGAGCAACTAAAAACCAAGCCAGGTTTTTTAGATGCTCTCCCGGGAGCTATATTTAATCGTGAGACCAGCATTGCGGCCACTCAGTCTGTTATCAAGCGTATGGACCAAACAATTGAAAGTTTATAATGTCGTTCTTTTTCCGCGCTATTGAGACCACAGGCTCACAGATTATCAAGTTAATTATTTGCAACTCGTCTAGAATTCAATATAATGCAAGTATTCCAATTGCTGGGGACCCTGAATGCCGAAAAAAAAGAACGCCAAAAAGAAATATAAATCTCCACGTCGTCAAAAAAAAGTTCAAAGTAAACCACGCCCTTTAAAAGCTAAGACAAAAGATAAAAGCAATAAAGGCTCCCAACCTCCTGTCCATCCATGGCGAGTCTGCCCTTATGGAGAGCATTGGGTCAAAACTCTTCCATTGCACGTTCCACCAAGCAAAATGCACCCAGATGGATCCGTCACGACACGCCACGAGCATTGCGCGCGCAACCCCTCTGGCAAAGACCAACTTTATCCAGAAGAGATCCAAGAAATTGCCAATCAGAATTTTGCCGATTTAAAAAACAAACCTTGTCCAATTGATTTAGGTTTTCATAATAAGGGTGATGAGTATGATGATCTCATCGCAGGTTGGGTTCAGTATTGGAATGATGTTTTAAATCCGGATGAACCATTGGATACGAATCTTGTTAAAGCTTTGATTGCGACCGAATCCAGTTTTGATCCAAATCAACTTGCAAATAAGAAAGACTCGAATAGCGCTCGTGGACTCATGCAAATTACTAATGATACAAGAAAAATATTAGGTGATGAGAAAGGTGAGCTAAAAGACCACTTCCTGACGATTACCAAAAGCGAGTTGAATGACCCCGCGGTTAACATTTGTGCCGGCGTGCGGTGGCTTTTTCATAAAAAGGCTTTGCTTTCAAGCAAGCTCGGTCATTCGGCAACGTGGTTAGAAGCTATCAGTTCGTACAAGGGGACCGCTAAAACAACAAAAGAACGGGCCAAAAGCATCATGGAAAAATTTATGAAAAAATATGAGGACCTGAAAAAATGCGAAAGAAAATGATTTTCTGTATTTTGGTATTGATGGTTTTCAGCTTTATTCCTGCCTGCGCCAGTGCAGATGAATCAAATGTTGCGGATTCTCGCGCTCAAGACATGGCGCCGATAATCAGAAAAAAGCTCGAAGCGTATCAGATAAGAATTCTCAGCAATCAAGATCATGTCTGTCAACGGGTGGAGATCTTGAAGAATAATCATGTTTTGTTTCAGGAAGACGGATTTGATCATCACTTTTCTTACTTTCGTTTGCGCCCGAAAAATCATGACGCTCGGTTTGTGGTGAAAAGATTCACGGGAGGCGCCCACTGTTGCACCTCATTTCTTATTTTTGATTTGGGCAACAAATTCAGGA
>JAYTZS010000370.1:0-8400 GCA_043741885.1 Bdellovibrio sp.
TGATTGCACCGCAGATATGGAGACAAATATTTTTTGGTTTGGGACTTTTTAGAACTAAACCTGAGCCAAAATGACTCAATCTAATTTAAGAGAAACTGAATCTCTTTTGTGTTTACTTACGTTATTTTGCAATGCGGAGATTTCTGAAAGTATTTGAGCAGGACCACAGTAGACTTCATTGAAATACCTAGGATCTCTGCAAATCCAATTTTCTTTAAAAAAGTGGCCAGCGTAAAATACCTCGGCCACCCTGGCCTAAAGTTTTCGCAGTAGGACTCATTTAGCAGGTGGTGCTAATTCTGGTTCGCAGGTCAAATTAAACGCTCTTTTGCGCCTGGACCGCGACTTACTAAGATATTTCCCTAACGAGCCCCCACTTAGTCAGGAAATAATGCAGTCGATTCTGGGCAATGCCGAGCCGGCGAGAAGCTTCAGCTTTAGAGCCCGATTCGTTGACGGCCTTCACAACCATTTGTTTTTTGATTTCCTCGGTATGCGCATCAATTTCGTCCATGGTTATGGGAGTTGCATTAGGTGATTTATCAAAAAGGGCGGCATCGAGATCGCTCTCCTGAATCAAAGGACCTTCACAGCGGATCAAGTGGCTCTCAAGCACAGACCGCAGTTGTCGAATATTGCCCTTCCAGTGATATTCACTGAAAACTTCCAGACATCCTAACGCCAGTCAAGTGGATATGGAGGTAGAACAATTTTCCGTCTCGAGCAGCGTGCCTGTAACTCGCTAATACTTTGGAGCGTGGATTTGCTTAAAAAAGCGACTCAAAATTCTCGTTCGACTGACTTAAATCTTGGCTGTTTTTTCGGTCGATAGTTCATCTCGTTTTCGGAGCATATAGAGATGAAAAAAGAAGGCGATCGACCATTTGACCCAAATAGCTGTTGCACCATGTGAATACGCGTAAATTCCCGTTGTGACCGAGGTGAAGAGACCGAGCTGGTGCAAGGTCACTCTTCTTGGCATGACAATAGAAAGTAAAAACGAGGCAGTTGAAATCCACCCGATCGTTTCGATTAAAATATGATTTGTGAGAAAATCTTGCATCTGATAGCAGCCGATCCGTGTTTTATTCAAACACCGTTCAATGACCTAGAGATCTCGAATGTAACCACTGCTCACGATTCCTTTTGCCATTTGGTCATAAATCTCAGGTGATTCTGGAGCAATTGTCGAAAGCCCATCCACATAGCGATTGAACATGCAAAAAGCCGCAGCTATCAAGACCGTATCATGAATTTCTAAGTCCGTGGCGCCTTGGGCTTTGGCAGACTCGATGTCGCTTGAAACAACACTTTTCCCGCTCTGCTGAACTTTTTCGGCAATGGCGAGCAGTGTTTTGAGCTTGAGAGAAACATTCGCACTCTCTGGATTTGTCTTCACGTTTTCTACAAGCTCTTTGTTGTTTTCCAAATAGGCCGCAGCAAAGGCGCTGTGGGAGCGAGTGCAGTACTGACACTGATTCAATGATGAAACGTAGCTCGCAATCAGCTCTCGCTCACCAGGACTGAGACTTGAGGGCTTGCGCAAAATCTGTTCGGCTAAAGCGCACAGTATTTTTCCCGTCTCTGGACTGAAAGCAAAGAGACTTCGAATTCCGGGCATTGCCGTCGAAAGTTGGATATGAGGCATAGGCACTCCTTTTTGGAGGAGCTTAGTTCATTCTATTTTTTTTTATTTTTCAAGCGTTCCTCAGGCAGTTTGCAAAGATTGACAAAGGCGAAAAGCTGTTTAGCATCCTTTTTATGCCCATCTTAAAAATTTTGATGATTGCCTGGCCCGTCTTCGTTTTTCTGTTAGGAGCTCTCTTTCATCAAAAACAAAATAGCAAGGACCCATGGACAGGAGGTCCTATTTCTTGGCCAAAATCCTTGTGGCTTTCGAATGCCATCTACTCTTGGTTTTTTTATCCCGCCTTTCTTTTATTCCTACCGAGCAGCCTGAGCGATCTTCAGCTTTTTTTGTGGGTTCATTTGATTGGCTGGTGGACACGAGGAGTGCTCGAGCTTTTGATGATTTACCGCTGGCTCTCATGGTCCCCTAAGTACGGAATCACTCATGATCTTTGCCAAGCCGTTTTTTATGCTGTGATTCTCTGTTGGGTTTACTTCAAAAATCCGCAGTTCAACTTTGAATCCACTTTGATTTTTATCTTCGGCCTGTACCTCCTGATGGAAATGGCTTTTGAAGTGAGTTTTGCCGTGTTGTTTTTAAGAGCTCGAACTGAACTTGAAGCAAAGGAAAATATTTATTTTGCGTCCGACGATCCCAAGTGGCTTTTTATCAATAAACTCACCCGGCTTGCTGTCATTTTGTCCTTTGTTTTTGGTATTTCGCAGGCCGCAGCTTTGCTTATTTGGAATTGAAAATCTTTTTTAAACGCTTCAGAGCATAGCGTAGCGGAATTATTATATCCACTCGGGCCACACAGGCAAGCTCCACTCCTTGTTGCCACAACGGATTTTTTTCAGCAAAAAATCGGATTCTCGGATGCCTTAGCAACATTTGCTGATCGATTTTTGCGACCTCCACTTTCAATGCTACGTTTTCTTTTGGAATTCGAATCCATCCGGTTTCGGGCTCATAGCTTCCCGGAAACCGCATTTGGTAGAAAGCGTCCATGAGGCTAAGAATTAATTTTGGCGTTTCTCGCTCGTATCTTGGAAAGTGAAAAGGAAAGTTGTTGGTCATCAATAAATATGTTTTATAACCTTTCGATATGAGAAACCAATAGGTCGGAGTGAACGGATTTTGCATTTTGGTTCGCATCAAGTACTGCCCAAAGGCCAAACCAAGAGCTCCATTTCCCCAGAACTCTTTCTCTAAGACGGTGTCACCGCTAAAGAGCGCCAAAACATTTCGCCCTTGAACTTCAATGGTCATTTTTTGCACTGTCGAGAATCCAACAATTTTTTCACTTTCATCTAAAAGCAAGATCACCTCATCTTTTTCTTTTAGATCTCGAATGAAATGATCAAATGTCATCCCCGAATAATACCGATCCATTAAATCGAAGAGAGAGTGCGCCTGAGTTTCATTTATTTGCTGAACTGGGATTCTTAGAGTTTTCATTGAGCCGACCGCGCTGGAGATTGTCGGCCATTTGCGCTCCAGCCGTAACCGGGAGCCAACAAAAAGTGGGATGGAAGCATTTGCTTTTCTTCAACAAAAGAGCCGGGCCCTAGGCCTGAGTAACCCCCTAGAATCGAAAACTTTTGCACTCGAGGAGACTCCAACAAGAGCTCATAGTTTCCCGAAGTCGTGATCGAAACGAGATGAGAGGCAAATCTCGTCCCAACTCCGACGACAACAAAGTCTCCAATGTCCAAGTAGCCTCGATCGAGAATGTAAGTCTTCGGAGACCAGTAAACAGCTTTGCCGATTCGAGCTCCCCAAAGCCTCAACCAAAAACTATAAAGCATCGGAACTAGGCGCAGCAGCTCCTCTAAAAAGGCAAATCGCAAAAAGAGAACCTGAAACTGAACACCCACCCACCAGGTCCTGTACTCGGACGAATCGATTTCAAATCGCCCTTGCGGTTTTGAGCGAATGGCAGTCCAGAACCGGTACATCAGCGGCGGAAGCAAATAAATCCACGCTGCGGTCACTAGAATTAAAGACAGCACGTCTCTTGGCGACTGAGACAACACAGTCACAAGTCCAATGACTCCAAGCAACGGAAGGCAGTTTGAAAGCTGAATAAAGAGCACAGTTTTTAATTTCGGCATGAGATTGATAAAAAGTCTGGCACAAGCCCAGTCCTGATGCCAAGCTAATTGCATTATCCACCGGAGGTCCAAATGAGAAATCTGTTTATTCTGGCTGCGGCATTGATTGGCACTGTTCCGACTTGGGCCGTGCCACTGAAAGTTTATGAGCAAAAGCTGAAGGCTTATGCTTACTCGTATCCAAAGCCAGCAAGTTCTGCTCTGACTTTAGAAAAAAATTCAGATGCGATCAAACTAATTGTTGAGCAAGAGGGAAACCGGAAGCTTGCCAGCACCATCAGTGAAGAGTGGTTTGAAGCCAAGATGAGCTCCGAATTCAAAGACATTCGACAGGCCTTTTTGAAAATCAAAACCGGAGAAGAGCTCGATCAAAAACTGGCATTTTTGGACAAAAACTTTGCGACTTTGAAAGAAACAGATTCGCAGTTTTTCGTGGCTCAGATGATTCCCCTTCGCTCGCTGCGAGGTATGGTTTGGCGACTGAAGCCTTTGGTGGGTGATGTCAAATTGGCTCATAGTGTGGTTCTGACATCGGTTAAAAATGTTTTCATGAGTGCCAATTTGTTTTTCCCAACAGATCAGACAGTTGCCCTGACTGAGTATCTCACCCAGCCATTTGTAGAAAATGGAATTGCTCCGTGGACTCGCTCCGGTCAGGCCGTGAACGCCTACTCGCCGTCGAAAGCCGGCGGCGAAGCCGAATTGCAAGCTCACTTCACATCCGTTGTAATTCCTATGATTGAGACTGCTGCAGATCGAATTTCAAAAATACGATTCTCATCCGACTGGAGAGTTTTCGACAACCGACTGTGGTACGGCGGCAACTCGTTTCCGGACGCTGTGGACCGATACGCCTTGGTTGGCGAAGTCGAGCGCTACGTCGCTCTTGCCAATTTGTATTCAGCCATTTCGACTTTGAGTTACCAAGCCGCTTACAGTTGGAATGATTTTTTAAATATCAATGTGTCCATGGCTCAGCTCTACGGCTGGAACTCGCTTAGTTTTGAAGTCGACGGAGTGCCTCTGGCCAAGCGAATGAAGGTCCTTAAAACTAACCTTTACTCTCAGTGGGGCACTTTGGTGAGCCCAGACCTGATGAGCAAGGCTTGGATCAATCTATCAAACTCAGTGATTGCAGCTGACAATGCTTGGCAGGGCATGAAAACTCGCAAAGTCAGCGAGTACACTCTCGTCAATAACAGCATGGCCCTCCCCTTCCAACGGCCTATTGACGCTCGAGTTCAGGGAATGAAAAGTTTGCTAGAAGGAGAAAGCACAGTGGTCAGTGCGATCACCAGAGAATCCGTGAAAGTGAACTTGAAGGCTTTCTTTGATCAACCACCTCAAGACTTGCGTGAGATGTATCCAACTGGATTTGTTTCGGGCCCTCAGATGTCGAATATCACGCTGAAAACCACCTCAGGCCCTTCAAATTTCACTTATCGAAATTATTTGATCGGAAGCGGAGAGCATTGGGACCTCGGTGAAAAATCCGTGTACCAAAGACTTTTTCCAGACCTCAAAAAAGTTCCAGACCTCAACAGAGATCAAGAGCTGAAAAGACATCTCCGTGTGCTCAGTCAAGGATGGGGCACCGGAATGTTAGCTTCACCGCTGGTGGATTATTTCTACTAGCGCCCCGCTAGGAGACCTTTGAGAATCCAGAGGTCTCCAATCAAACTTGCAACAAAACCAAGGGCCATAAACGCTCCCAAGTCTCGGGGCGGCTGAAAATAGGAAAAGACAAAGACAAACGAGAGAGCTGTCATCAAGACAGTGCTGATCATGGAAGCCGACGATCTCTGGAAAATGCCAGAGTCGGTCAGTCCTTCACTTGCATAGATAAATTGAATCAAATTGTCACCGGCAAGACCCACTAGGATCGAGGCTACAATACAAGTGACAACATTGATGTGTCCACCAGATACCACCAACTCAGAAAAAACCAAAAACGGCCCCCACAGCACAGAAACCAGAAGCAATCTCTGATCTTTGATTCGAAATGCCCGAAAAATAAAAAGTAAAATCATGCCCACTAAAAATAAACTCAGGAAAAGACTTTGAAACAAAGTGGATATCAAGCGCGAGGAGAATTCGGCAAAAGCAACGTATTCTCCTGCCAGCCAGCACTCTTTTTGAGGACACAGATTCTGCACTTTCTCCGTGAGCCGATTGAGCACCAAAGTCTCAGCCGTTTTCAAATACACAAAAGCTCTTTCGGTTCCAACGGCAGAGATAAAGGAATTTCCAAATGAGCTTCTTTTCATCTGTTCTCTGAGGTCTTCTTTGGTTTTCAAGTCTAAAATTGACTGTAAAAGAAAATCCGAATCTTGCCGGAACGTCTCAATTTTAAACACTGAGGGATCGGCTCGAACTGCACTTAAAATCTGACTTTTTCGCTGAGTATCGATGGAGCTATCTGATTGCAGATAGACTTGAGCAAGCCATCCCTTAGCGACTTCCTGATCCCTCAATGCTTGTTGAAATGTATGGGTTTCGGGAAACATCAACAGTGGACTTTGAGTCAGACGAAGTGTGTATCCGAAAAAAATGGGGACAAGCACAGCCAAAACAGAAATCTGGACAAGTCTTTTAGGCGGTGTCCAGTGCCTGAGTCGCTCCCACAAAACAGGGCGCCAGCTGCGAGACGGCTGAACCCAGCTTTTGATTTTTAGTTTCTCCAATAAGCAGGGAAACACAAAGAAAACAAAAACCCATTCAAGGATTGCCGCTAGGGCCGCCCAAAAACCAAATCTTCGAATCATTCCAAGATCGGAAATCAAGAGAGTGATAAATCCAATAAAAGTCGTGAGCGACGTCAAAAAACTCGGCATTAGAAGTTTTTGAAAATGTCCTCGCCAAGGAAGCTTGGGCTGATCGATCGCAGAACAACTCAAAAAAACAAAATCCTGCAAAGTGGAAATCATGATCATTAAAAACAGACACCCTGTGAGCAAATCCATTGGGTGATCAAGCAGAGCCATCCCGCCTAGAACAAAGCTCATTGTCCCCGCCAAAGTGAGAAAGTAAAAGACTCCGGACATCCAAGTTCCTAAAAAAACTCGAAGTCCCAAAAGGATCACCAGGCTTGCGAACAGATTGAGCCACCGACTTTGCTGCATTCCTTCAAACGAATAGAAACCATGCGCTGTATTTCCAGAAAAAAAGACCGGTTCAGAAGAGATAGCTTTCATTTGAAGGATTGCTTGCCGAATGGCCTGAGGATGCAGATGTCCAAAGTCGCCGGTGCCTTCAGTTTCTTTAAAATGCACGAGAACTGTGTAATCAGTCCCTCCCCGATCGGTCAGCGTCCAATTCCACGGAGTGTTGCGGAGAAGATCCAGCTCTGCTCCGCTGGTTGCGATCCTTTCACAGGGATTTGGCACCAATCTCTCAAACAAGAGCTTTCCGTTTTGCAAAGTGGTCTTTCGCATCTGAAGAGGTGTGAGATAGCTTTCCACTTCGGATTGAGCGAGAAGAACCTCATTCACGGCCACTTCTAGCTGACAAAGCCTTTTAGAATCTCGAATATTTTTATAAGTGACAAGTAAAACATCGGATGAGCCAAACTGATCCTGCATATCTTGCAGATCTTTGGTTGTCGACATTTTTGGCTCTAAAAGATCACGAATTGCCACAGCTTGGGGAATTCGCAAAGAGAGATAAAATCCGCTGACGACAACGCACAGGAAAAAGAAGACCACTTTGAGTGGATTTCTGAGAGCCTGATCGAAAGCTCTGAGCAAACTTAGGTTAATAGCTTCTAAAATCTTTTTTGTCATCACAGATAGGATTATCCTTTATTCACGCCGGAACTACCAGATAGAATTCTAGCTTCATGACTGACACTCGGACCACTCGTTTTCAAATTTACGCTCTTTGGGCTTTGCCTTTAATGATTCTCTTTCCATTGATCTATGGACTGACCAACCACTTGGCGGTCACCTCCGGCCGCCTCTACCAGTTTGGATTTCCGTTCGAGTCTCAAATTCCATTCATACCTTCGGCCCTGGTCATTTATTTCTCGCTGCAAATTTTATTTCTCCTTCCAGTTTTTCTCCTCGATTCTGGTCAAATCAATCGACTGGGACAATCCCTGACATTGGCCTTGGTAGTAGCTGGAATTATTTTTTATCTCTTCCCTGCCCCCACTTTGTATTTTCGGGAGCTTCCAGAGGGATTTTGGAGAATCCCTTATCAATCACTTTACTCAGTTGATCAAAACTACAACACCTTTCCATCCTTGCACATTTGCTTTACTTTTCTTTTGGTTCAGTTTTTGAATTTGCAATCCAAACAGGCATGGATCTACTGGCTTTGGTTTTTTCTGATCTGTCTTTCTGTTTTACTAACTCACCAACACCATTTGATGGATATTTTCGGGGGAATCAGCTTGGGAGAGTTGATTTGGCGACTTCGAAGGCCTGAGGTCGCTAAGCCGGCGTAGTCAAGCTTTGAGCCATGTCTTTTTCGAGCTTGCGATTGAGGAAGGAATGAATTCGATCAAAGATCCATTTCATTTGAAGCGATTTTCGAGCTGCTCTGGCTTGAAGAGTTAACAGCTCGTCTCGGAATTCAGGCTGAAAGCGCAAAATATTTTTATAGAAACTCATGGCATCGATCGATACTTCATTTTGAATAAGATTTGTCAGCAAC
>JAYTZS010000371.1:0-2966 GCA_043741885.1 Bdellovibrio sp.
GCATCGATCAAGTGCGGCTCAATCACTTCGACTTCGTCCCGGTAAAGATATTTTTCATCTCCGACCCAGACGGCGTTTGTCTCGGGATCAATTTTCAGAACGAATAACTTTTCGTGATGATCCATTCCTAGGCCCTTGCTCTGACCATAGGTAAAGAGATGGATTCCAGAATGTCTCGCCATGTTTTCGCCCTCAGGGTATCGGCGAATCCATCCGGTCTTTGTTGCCAAAACTTCGCGGTCCACTTGAGATTCAATAAAACGACCATAACCAAGGTTACCGACAAAACAGATTCCTTGAGAGTCCTTTTTCTTGGCATTAGACAGCTTCATTTTTTCAGCTAGTTCTCGCACCTGTGGCTTTTTCAAGTGGCCAACTGGAAAAAGCAAGTGCGGGACGACTTCCGGTTCGATGGTAAATAAAAAATAAGTTTGATCTTTCCAGTCATCTTCACTGGTAAAAATTCGTGAGAGGCCCTTTTCATCTTTGATAATTTGAGCGTAATGCCCAGTCGCCAAATAATCACAATCCAGCTCTTTCATCTTTCGGATCAAATGATCAAATTTCAAATAGGTATTGCAATTCACACAAGGAAGTGGAGTTTGCCCCTGGAGATAAGCTTTTAGAAAAGGATCGATCACTGCCGCTTTGAATTTTGCTTCGCAGTTGAGCACATAAAATGGGATGCCCAGGCGGTCCGCAACACTTCGAGCATCATCGACATCCATGCTGGAACAACAAGTCCCATGTCCTTCTTCAATATCACAACTAGAGTAATCCCAGACTTGCATGGTCGCGCCAATCACGTCGTAACCTTGCTCAACAAGCAAGCCGGCGGCAACAGAGCTATCGACTCCACCACTCATGGCAACGAGCACTCGAGGCTTGCGAGGTTCATTCGGCATTTGACTGTCTGTGTTTGTGTTCATACTCGCACCTCAAGATTCATTTGAGAATCCGCAGCTAACATTCGAAGTCGCGGCACAATGGCTTTCAAAGCTTCAATGAAGAGAGAAACTTGCTCAGGCGTGGTGGTCCATCCTAGCGACACTCTCAAGGAGGCCTGTGCTTGATCTCTGGTGAGTCCGAGGCTAAGGAGTACGGGACTCGGTTCTGGATTTCCGCTGCTGCAAGCTGCACCTGTGCTGACTGCAAATCCTTGAACATCGAGACTCATCAACAAAGTTTCTCCGTCCATACCTTCCAGGACCATTGAGGATGTGTTGGAAAGTCGCAGGGCCGATTCATGATTGATTAGCACCGCGGGAATTTCAGCTTTGATTGTTGTTTCCATTTGATCGCGCAGCACTTGCAAGCGCTCCGTCTGAAAGAAAATCTCCCTGGAGCGAGACGCCATTTTTCCGAGGGCCCAAATACCGATGGTATTTTCGGTGCCCCCTCGGCGGTGTCGTTCCTGTCCTCCGCCGAAAATGAGCGGTCGGAGCTCGCTTCCTTTTCGGCAGTACAGAAAACCACATCCCTTGAGAGCATAAAATTTGTGAGCTGAAAAACTAGCATAATCGACCTTGAGATCCTCGAGATCTAGCGGAATTTTGCCAAATGCCTGGACGGCATCGGTGTGAACTTCAGCCCCGACCGCATGGGCCTCTTCCGTGATTTCTCGAATCGGTAAAATTAGACCGGTTTCGTTATTCGCATACATCATCGAAACCAAAGCAGTTCGCTCACTCAACACAGACCGAAAATGATCCCAGTCCAAATTTCCTGCGCGGTCGACGTCAATTCTATGAACAATCGCGCCCAGCTTTTCGAGGTGCTCTAAAGTCTTAAGCACACTGGGGTGCTCGACTGTGGAGGTGATGAATTGATTTCGAGGCGACGCTGGGGGTTTTTCTTTGGTTATTGCTTTGGTTTTTTCGAAAACACTTTGCAAAACTGTGTTGTTCGCTTCGCTTCCGCCGCTGGTGAAAACGATTTCAAGATGTCTGATTCCAAGAGCTTGAGCCAATGACTGACGAGCCTCTCGGATAATTGTTTTGCTCTGTTGACCTGCCCAATGAATGGAGCTGGGATTTCCCCAACTGGCCAAAGCCGTGCCAATTTCGGCTCGAATGAATTGATCGACTGGCGTGGTGGCATTGAAATCCAAGTAGATCGGAGATTTTTTCTCAGTTTTCACAGACTTAGGTCCTTGATTGAAGTGTATGGCTCGTAGCACAAAAATCGCACTTTCACAAGCATTGCTGCCGAGAGCGCAAAGACTTTCCGCTGAGCGCCCGAGGCAAGGGTTCGGGATTGGAGTCTTGCCCCCAGTTAGCCTGTCTCCTTTTGAGAATAGCTTAGGTTTTTCAAGAGTTTCGCCGAAAATTAGAAGAGAGAGCAAATGATGACAATGCCCGTTCTATCTTCTCAATTTTTAATTCGCAAAAAACCCAATGCGGGATTTTTTTCCAAGTGGCGTCCCTTTCATGCCTGGAGCCAGCATTTGTTACCTGTGTATGAGTGGAGTGATATTCTATTTGTGGCCTGCAATGGCTCCGCTGAAACTATCGAGATTCCCGGCCGGCAAGTGGTCTTTGTGATCCTAGATTCAAAATCTTTAGAGGCTCTTTGGAGTGTGTTCGATCCCGAGATGACTCTATCTCCGCAGTCTCCACAATCTCCACCCAGCTTCAGCTCGCATCTGGATTTGCATTCTAAAATACAGACTGAAGTAGAGCCTCAGTTTCCTCCGCAAGCACTTCCCCAAATACATCAGCAATTACTTCCGCAGGCTCCGCTTTCAAAACCGGATCCTGAAGATATTTTCGCGCTGATGGAAGCTCCGCATTCCTCTGATGCGGAATCTGTGTCGGAAAACTCCTCATTGCTTAATTTGACTGATTCCTTTGATGATCTTTTAGATCTGAACCTAGGCAATCCGACATCCTTGAATTCTCAGAGCAGCAATCAGCCTCTTTTGTTTGACTTGGTTCGAGCCACTCCAATTCAGTCCGAAGTCCTTT
>JAYTZS010000372.1:0-2957 GCA_043741885.1 Bdellovibrio sp.
CGCACTCGTTTAAAGAAATGGGCTTAGCTCCCTGGCTTCTCACTGCGCTCGAGAACATGACTATCAAAAGGCCTACTCCTATCCAGGAACAGGCGGTCCCGCCCGCTCTCCTAGGCTCAGATTTAATCGCCGTCGCCCAGACGGGCAGTGGAAAAACATTGGCCTTTGCTCTTCCAGTTCTCACAAGCCTATCTCAAAGGCTTGAATCTCGAGCGCTTGTCCTAGTTCCTAGCCGAGAAATGGCTCAACAGATTTTCAAGGTATTTGCGGCTCTAACTCAACTTCAGCCACTGACTAGCTGCTTATTAATTGGCGGAATTCCGACAGCGAAACAGCTCAATCAGTTGAAAAAAATCCCACGATTAATTATTGCTACCCCAGGGCGACTAAACGACCATCTTTTGAAAGACAAGCGCTTACTTGAAGGCGTGCAGGTCGTAGTCATCGACGAGGCAGACCGGATGCTCGACATGGGATTTGCTCCGCAATTGAAAAATATACGCAGTACGATTCGAGGGGTCCGTCAGACCCTGATGTTTTCAGCCAGTTTTGGTCAACCGGTTGAGGCTATTGCTCAGACCTTTATGCGATCTGAAGTTCTGATGATTCGCGCCGCTCAGGCCGAAGAACCGGTTGCAGCCCTCCGACAAAAAGTTCTTTTGATTGATCGAAAGAAGAAAGAGGACCGGCTGCTCGATGAGCTAAATGCAACTAAAGGTGGAGTCATCGTCTTTACAGGTAGCCAGGAAAGTTGTGAAACAGTTGGCGAGTATTTAAAAAGTTATGGATTTGAAACTGATCTCATCCACGGAGGATTGACTCAGGGGCAACGCAACCGAGTAGTGAAAAATTTTCGTGAGGGTCAAATTCGAGTGATGGTGGCAACTGACCTTTTAGCCCGAGGCCTTGATGTTCCCCATGTCGACCATGTGATCAATTTTGATCTGCCTTTCCAAGCGAAAGACTTTCTTCACCGGATTGGCCGCACAGCTCGAGCAGGCCGTGGTGGACAAGCTATTACTTTTGTTACTGCCTCTGACACTCGTATGTATAAGAAAATAAAAGAATATCTGATAGATGCCCAAGAGATCAAAGTGGATCCGAATTTTAGCTTTTACGAAGGGCGATCCGAAAGGTCTGCTACCCGATCTGAGAGTCGTCCAGAGGCTCGCATCACAGTCCGTCCTCCAAGCAAAGAAGCTTCAAAAACTCGCTCTCAACCGGCAAAATCTCTAAATAACGCGGCTCCTCGTCGCCGGAAATAGATGGATTGAGAATGCACAACAACGATTTGATCCGCAGTCTTCGGTTTCTCTTAAAAATCAACAACCCAAAAATTGTCGAGATCTGCCAGTTGTCTGGGCTAGCTTTGGCAGTATCAGAAATCGATCGCTTTTCAAAAGATCCGGAAGATCCTCAGTATCTTCAGTGCAGCGATAAAGTCTTGTCGCACTTTCTGGATGGTCTGGTAATTTGGAAACGAGGAAAAGATGATAGCCGCCCCCCGGCTCCAGTTGAAACTTCAATATCGAACAATACTGTTTTCAAAAAATTAAGAGTCGCTTTTCATCTGCAGGAAGCCGATCTGATTTCCTTAATGAATGAATCTGGACTGCCTTTTGCAAAATCAGAAATTTCAGCTTTTCTTCGCAAAAAAGGCCACCGAAATTATCGGGAGTGTGGTGATCAAGTCTTACGTAATTTTCTAAAGAGCCTAGCGGCTCGGCTTCACAAAGCGCCTCCGCCAACAAGCTCCGTTTAAGAGTTGGCCCTCAGAGCATCAACAATCGAAAGTTTCACCGCTTTTCGAGCTGGCCAGAAGATCGCTAGGAAGCAAGTGAGGATCACAACAGCCGAAGAGATCCAATAATCCTGAGCGATCGGCCTGATATAAAGTGGGATAGGGATGGTGCCACCGGGTAAACGCAAAAGAATTTCTAGAGATGAAATTGCAAATGAAATAAGAGCGGCAATCGGAACCGCAATTAGCGAGCCTATGACTCCCAAGAGCAAACCTTCCAAAGCCAATTGAAAAATCACAGTTTCTATTCGGTCACCCAGTGCCCTTAAGGTACCAATCTCTCCAATGCGCTCATAAATCGACATACCTAGCGTGTTGAGAATTCCAAAAAATACCAAACTGGCGAGAATCACTTCAATCAAAGTATTTTGTACATTATAGAAGTCAGTGAGCTGACGAAAAATAGTCGCTGTTTCTTTCCAATCTTTTGCAACCAGCTGTGGATAATCTTTCAGGCTTGCTCGAATGTGCATCAGTGACTCTTCCAGCGAAGCGCCTCGCTTTAAAAGGATCACTATTCTCTCGACGCGGTCTGTACCCAAAAGTTTTTGGGTCATTTCCAGAGGAACAAAGACAATCGAATTGTCCAGATCAGTCATGCCGGTTCTAACCACACCTCGAACTTCAAGATCCACTGAGCTCATCGAGCCACCCAGAGTTTGAGAAACGACAGACAGACTCTGGCGCATTTTTAGTTTTAGATTTTTCTCCAACCCTGCGCTGACAAGAACTTCATACTTTTTATCACCGGATAACTTATCGCCCTTTTCAAAAAGCAGAGCTTTTTCCACATTGTGTTCTTTTTTTGAATGAAAGCCCAGGGCTACAGCTCCAACGGATTTATCGCCACTGATTAAAAGTGAGTAAGCGTTTGCTCGACCGGAAGCCATTTCTACTTCAGCAAGAGTCGAGAGCTTTTTTTCTAAATCTTCGTGATTCGGAATGAAGGCATCTTGCTTATTTTTCGGTAAATCTGATTTCCAAACTGCTGCCGTTGCAATTTGAATGTGTCCATTCTGACCGAGAGTCAAAGCTTCTTCAGTTGAGGTCAGAATGTAATGGGCGAAACCTCTGAAAATGACGATCGAAGAAAACGCTCCAACTATCATGGTTAAATTTAAGAAAGTGCGGACCCGATTTCTGACGAGATTTCGCA
>JAYTZS010000373.1:0-2944 GCA_043741885.1 Bdellovibrio sp.
ATTTTTTCGATGATGACGGCGATTCCTTGGCCTCCGCCGATGCAGGCGCTGCCCAGTGCGTATCTGCCGCCACGTCGGTGCAATTCATAAACAAGTGAATTCATTATGCGAGTTCCTGAAGCACCGAGCGGATGCCCGACAGCAATAGCGCCGCCATTGACATTGGTTTTTTCAGGATTCAATCCGAGCTCTTTTTCGACAGACAGATATTGGGCGGCAAAAGCTTCGTTCACTTCGATCAAATCCATTTGCTCAAGCTTCAATCCAGCTCGTTGCAAGGCCATTCGAGCGGCCCCGGCGGGACCGATTCCCATGATTTTCGGATCACATCCGACAGAGGCATAGGCGACTATCCGAGCTAAGGGTTTTAGTTTGAGCGCTTGGGCTCGAGACTCACTCATCAAAAGCGAGCATGCCGCGCCATCAACGATACCTGAAGCAGTTGCCGCAGTGACAAGTCCTTCTTTTTTGAAAAGAGCTTTCATCGTGCTGATTTTTTCATAAGTTGCATCCGGCTTGGGGTGCTCATCTTTATCAACGACTACTGTAACTTTTTCTGTACCTTTTACAGCGCCTTTTTTAGAGTCAATTTTGACAGCCGTTATTTCTTCAGCAAATTTTCCCGCCGCCAATGCTTCTTTGTACCGACTCTGAGACTGGATCGAGTAGTGATCTGATTGCTCTCGAGTGATCGAATACTTCTCGCCCAAATTTTCTGCAGTGATGGCCATTGGAGTTCCCGCGTAGGCGTCGGTCAGCGCTGAAGTCATCACATCTTCCAACTCGCTAGGTCCCATACGGATTCCGCCGAAGCGCACATTTCGCATCACGTAGGGAATTTGCGACATCTGCTCGACTCCACCTGCCATAATTACCGAAGCTTCTCCGTCTTTAATCATTTGGGCTGCCGAAATCCAAGCTTGAAAACCGCTGCCGCAAAGTCGGTTGACCATGAAAGCTCCACTGGCAACAGGAGCACCAATTTTCAAACCCACATGTCTTGCCAAGTAAGCTGCATCTGCTCCACTTTGCACTACATTGCCCAAAATAGTATGCTCGATGTGCTCAGCACTGAGACCTGCCTGTTGCAAAGTTGCTAAAGCTGCAACCACACTGAGGTCCACTGCTCCCACATCCTTGAGACTTCCACCAAATGCACCGAACGGAGTTCTTTTGCCTGATATAAAGACTATTTTTTCCATAGCTTTTGAGAGTAAGTTGGAATGAATCTGCTCGCAAGGAGGAAGAATGAAAGTTCTAGTCATTGGCCAAGGCGGTCGAGAACATGCTCTGGTTCATGCTCTTTCACAATCTCCATCAGTCTCGGAAATCCACGCCATCCCGGGTTCGGCCGGCATGAGCCGAGAAGCGATTTGTCACACTCTCGACAAGCCATGGAATAGCCAAGACTGGAGCAAAAACTCCGAAGTCCTGATTGCCTTTTGCTTGCGAACTGAAATTGATTACGTCGTCATCGGACCCGAAGATCCACTCGTGCAAGGTCTCTCCGATCGACTTCGCGACAGAGGAATTCTCACAGTGGGCCCTTCTGCCGAGTCGGCGCAACTTGAGGGCTCAAAAATTTTCGCTAAACAGTTTATGTTGCAAGCACAAGTTCCCACAGCCGCATTTGAAATCGTGCGGTCTTTGCAAGAGGTCCGAGAAAAAGCAGCAAAGTTTACTCCACCCTATGTTCTAAAAGCCGATGGTTTAGCCGCTGGCAAGGGAGTTTTTATTTGCAAAACTTTGCGCGAGCTGGAGACTGCTGCGCACGAACTTTTTGTTGAACGAATCTTAGGAAAGGCCGGCGATCGAGCACTGCTAGAACAATTCATGCCAGGCTGGGAATTGAGCTACCTGATTTTCACCAACGGTCGCGAGTGGCAGACCTTACCTTTAGCTCAAGATCACAAGCGCTTGCTTGATCGGGACGAGGGTCCTAACACGGGAGGAATGGGAACCGTCGCTCCCTTTCCAATTGCCGAAAAACTGCGAATACTAATTGAAGAAAGTTTGATAGCCCCCGTCGTGCGCCAGCTGCAGGCGAAAAATTACCTTTACCGAGGAATTTTATTTGTCGGAGTCATGGTGACGGATCAAGGCCCCCAAGTTTTAGAATTCAACTGCCGCTTTGGCGATCCAGAAACTCAAGTGATTCTTCCTTTGATCGAAGGAGATCTGGGTTTGATTCTTTACTCCCTAGCTCAAGGTAAGATTCAATCTTTGCGAGAAAACAATCGATTCGCCAGTTGTGTTGTTTTAGCAGCACCAGGTTACCCAATGAATCCCGAGAAAAATATTCGCCTAGAAGGAGATTTGGCTTTTGAAACCGAAGCAAGTTATTTTCTTCATGCAGGAACAAAACGCGATTCCGACGGTCACTGGCTAACCCAAGGCGGGCGGGTTTTGAACTCCGTTGGAATTGGATCCACACTCAAAGAATCGCTTGAAAAAGCCTATGCTCAAGCTTCCAAAGTCAGCTGGATGGGCCTTCAGAAACGAATGGATATTGGAGCTTCGCCGTCACGTGCTTCACAGCCTAGTGCTTCGCTGTCAGAAATTTCCAAAGTGAGTGTTAAAACTTCCAGCGAAGGCTGACCTGAGAAACCCGATCTGCAGGACTGATTGTGTGGGAGAGCACCAGGTCTTTTCCGCCACGCAATTTCTCAAATATTTCAAGGGCCAATTTAGATTCGTTGGCTTTGTATTTGACGGCGGCATTGGTAATCCCACTGTACTGCATTTGCGCCAAAGACTGAAAAGCCTGAAAATTAAAATTTAACTTGTGCTGAACCGACGGATTTCGTCCGAAGATTATTTCTTGTTTCAAAGATTTCTCGACAGACGTTGCAGATTGCCCAAGTGATGTGGCGCGAACTGCAGGTGAATTGAAATACGTGGTGGCACTTTTATCGGCCACTCGAGAAAACACTTCCGAAGAGTC
>JAYTZS010000374.1:0-2936 GCA_043741885.1 Bdellovibrio sp.
AAAAAGAAATTCGATGGTCCAAACGAAACTTCTAAGAAAGGCCTGGGAGATCGACAAGTTTGAATCTGATTCCGACAGAGAGACAACTCTCAGCTTGAAAAAATATTTTCCCGGTGTCGCTTGCAGCAAGAGCAGGAAGAAGCTTTCCGTGATCACTGTTAAAATAACCACGAACAAAAACACAGAAGCACACAAAACTAAAAATTCTGTCGATTCCGGTGCAGTGTAATAGACCCACTGAACTTTGCGAAAAACACCGGCTAAAATGAAACTAAACACAGGAGTAAAAATCACAACGTCAAACACGAAAGCTAGTAGGCGATCGAGCACAGGTGCTATTTTGAGAGTTGGTTTGGAGGATTCATTTTGTTCAAGCATTCTCAGATTTATCGGAAGATCTGAGAGGGCAATTGAAGGAATATTTAAAGTCAGGACCGGTCAAAGGCCCTGGCTGTGTCTAATGCAAGATCACTGAAGAGCTGCTGAGCGAACTTTCAAAGTTAGGAGTCGACCTTCCTCGTCCATTGTGAAAGCAGCCGTTCCAACTACTTTTTTTTCTGCACTCAAAAGTCTGTATTCCCGCACCTGAGTCTGGGCGAGATTGTTCGAGCGATCAAACAAGCTAAATTCAACCGCCAAAAGAGCACCGTACTGTTTGAGAAATTGATCTGGGTTGAGAGCAATCGGACGATCAGAGACTTCAGTCGAGTCAATGTATTCAATGTCCTGAATTTTAACTGAATTTCCGCCTGTTTGAGAGACCACATGATACTTGCCGGCCAAGGCTCCGAATCGCAGTTGATCAATCGAAGAGATCTGCCGACTGACGCTGGCTGGGTTTCGTTCTGTGATATCTTTGTCTTGTCCCATTCGCTGAGCTAGATTTTTCTCCCAGGCCAAATCACGAAAAGGATTGAGCGGTTGAGCGCTGGCTATTGCACGGTTCAAAGACTCAAGCTGGTTGGGACCCTGCAGATTATCTGAAATGATATATACCGGGCGAGACGAGCGCCCAATCGTGTCGTGGAGAAGCAAAGCTCCCATCAGAACAGAAACAATCGACAGCGACAAAATGGCCTGCCGGGCTCCCATTCGATCGGACTGGCGGATTTTTTTCATCCGACTTTCTGGAAACGAAATGATATTTTTCATAAATCCCCTACGCTCAATGGCGAAGTCACAGGCCCAGTCATTTTCTTAGTACCACTGTTCTTGAATGCGAAGGAAGTGCCACTCAAAATCTGCTTCAAATCAAATCCCTCAGGGGTTGGGTTGATTCTGCAGTCCATGGTTTAGCCACTTGCCTACTTCGGTGAATGGCATTTCACTTTCTCTTTCGCTAATTCTTTCGCTAATTCTTTTACTTTCTCAGTTATTATGTTCTCAATATGAGACGGATTCGACCAGGGCTAGAGTGGACTTCAAGTCTTTTGTCCTGGTGAAACCTGATCGCCAGTGTAAAAAACACCGAGAAAACCAATCAGCCGAAGCATGTGGCAAACAAACGGAGACTTTGTAGTCTCCGTTTGTTTAATTTTGATTTTGATTTTGATTTTGATTTTGATTTTTGAAAAGTATTAAGCTGCGCGTTTTTTGCGAGCTGAAGTCGGGTCAATTTGATATTGCTTCACTTTGCGGTAAAGAGTGGCTCGACCAATACCCAAAGCTTTTGCTGCTTCCGTCAGGTTGCCACGAAATTGCAAAATCGCATTTTCAATGGCTTTGCTTTCCAGCTCATTCATTGTCGCTACTTTCGGATCATAAGACGAGCTTGTCACAGCTGTGACCCCTGGAAACGGAAGAACATTGTTGCGAGTGTCGACAGGGCTGTTACCTGAACTCAAAGAAGGCAAACCGCCAGCCAGCTGACTTCGAAAGAACGCATTGTCCATTCCTTCCTTCCACTGTCCACTTCCATATGTGTTTGTAATAACACCGTAGGGAGCTAAAGCTGTTTTGGCTTTTTCAGCCATCTCTGCATCGTCGGTGACGATAAAGACCATAGTACGTGGCATCGATTCCTCCTGATAAATTTGTCGGTCGCATCTTTTGGCTGAACGGCTCCACATGACTGTCTCATCTGAACGCACGCACGGCTCACAATGTACCTATCGGCGATTCAATGTGAGAATGAAGGGTCAAACGAAAAATATTTTTATATCAAACTGAGATCTATCTTATTCGATTTGAGAAACAGGACTTTGGTTGCAGAGATCTAATTTAGGGATTTATTGTCTCAAGATGAGACAAGATTCGATTCTGCTTTAAAATTCGATTCTAGCGGTAACAGCATAATGATCAGCCGTCACAGCTGGAACTAGCAACCAGGATTTTGAAAATGAACTTGCTTGAGAATCGATATTTTGAAATGCGCTAGCGCGTCCCATCCAGATTCCCACGAAGGCCCCTCCGACCACATCGCTCAACCAGTGCTTGTTGTCGGCTAAGCGAGAGAGGGCGACAAAACTTGCAACTGGGTAAGCTAGAGCCGCAGCTTTCCAACCATAAGCATAAGTCAGCGAAGTCGCCGTTGCGAAGGCAGAGGACGAATGCCCAGAAGGAAATGAAAAATGATCGGACTGATCTGGCCTCTCTCGAGCAAAGCCCAGTTTCATCACCTGAGTCACAGTTGTAACTGAGATCAAGGCCCGGATGTGATCACTGCCGTTCTTAGGATCCGAATAATACTGCCCGAGCGCAATCAGCGGCCCAACCCCGTTCACAACCAATTTATCGCCGACATTCGAGCTGTCAGCGGAAATCTTCTGATGGTCTCTCCATTGTTCCTGAACTCTTTGGTCCAGAGTGTTTGAACCCAGAACTGAAACCACTCCGAGTGCGAAAATTTTTTGTGAAGTGGGATCCCAAGCTCTTTGCAGCAAGGGTTGAGTCTGAGTTTTCAGCCACTCCTGAAATCCCTCTGGCTGTGCTTGAGC
>JAYTZS010000375.1:0-2935 GCA_043741885.1 Bdellovibrio sp.
GTGACAGCGCTGTCCTTTGAATTTGACTTCACGGCTGCTCGACCCAGCGTTGGATTTTTTCATCCCACAAAAGGTTTGTTAGCGAACTTTTTGTCTGCCCAGTTTTGGTGTAATCTAGGTGGATGACATCTTTTTCGAAGTGAACATCGTATTTGCCATCTTCAGATTCAGCTGATTCGAAAACTTTCTCCAAGCTCTTCTGGGTTTCCTGAAGCAAAATAAATACTTTTGGAGAGTTGATCTCTGACTTCGGACAATTTGGCGGAACCAGCTTTACCTGGGTGAAAAAGAACCCGATCTCACCCCGGGCGCCCAGCTTTTTCGTCGTTACATCTTCGACAGCCTTAACACCGCAACCATTTTTATCGATCACTTGAAAGAGCGGTTTGCCTGATTGTGGCGGATTGGAGAAAATTTCAGATACCGTATAATCGCCTAGAACCGCTACGGTGGAAGTTAGCGAATGATTGCCTATTTTTATTTTTTTGCTGTCGAATTTTTGCAATTCAGGAGCGCTTCCCATTGGCAAGCCTTCGGCTTTTCGCCGCGCTTCGATCAGTTTCGCATGCACAGGAATATCATACCAAACCGGCGCTTGAGCCGACTTTGACCAAGCTTCCGATAGAAATAGAAACAAACAAAAGAACCAAAATAAAGTTCTAAAGGAAGTTTTACAGCGCTGCTTCAAAAGAATTCGATTTGTCATGCCCGCAAGACTAGAGGAGGTTTCCCTTGTTGTAAAGTCCCCCATTCTATTTTAGCAAATAGACAAAATCCTCTTTGGAAAGTCCGCTCACTCCCTCAAAGCTTGAATCTTCGATTTGTTCATCGGTTCCGAACAGGCGGTCAAAAGACCCTTGTTTTTTGATTTTCAAATCGGCAATTCTCTCTTCTAGAGATCCTTCAATCAGAAGATTGTAGACTTTAACCGCCTTTGTCTGACCCATTCGATGAGCTCGATCGGTCGCCTGATTCTCGACGGCTGGATTCCACCAAGGCTCAAGATGATAAACCACAGAAGCTTTGGTTAAATTTAGGCCCACTCCACCCGTTTTTAAAGTCATGAGCATGACCCCAGGGTCCGGGCTGTCTTGAAAAGCTGAAATCAGGCGCAGTCGCTCTTTCGCACTGACACTTCCTTGCAGGACAAATGCAGGAACCTTCATTTTTTGAAGTTCCCTTTCTATCCTTCCTAAGGTCGATAGGAACTGAGTGAACACAATCACGCTTTCACCGTTTTCTAGGTGGTCCTGTAATGAATTGAGAAAATGCTCCACTTTGACTGGCTTCTCGTCGAAGACCACACCAGGAACAGCGGCGGGATCCGAACAGATCTGTCGAAGTCTCATCAGGGCTGCAAACATGGCAATTTGCGCTTTTTTCTCGCCTTGCTCATGGATCAGGTCTTCCACTTGCCGGGAAAAAGTCATCGCCATTTTCTTGTAAATTTCTTTTTGTCGGACCCCAAATGGCAACAACACTTTTTGCAGAGTTTTCACTGGCAAAGAAAGTTTCACTTGCAGTTTCGTTCGCCGAAGCAAGAGTGGCCGAGATACCAGGCGAAGCTCTCGCAAAGATTCGTTTCGAACTTCGTTGTTGTAATAAGTCTTGCGGAAAGTATCTACATCTCCTAGACAACCCGGCACGACGAGATCACAAAGTGAGAAGAACTCAAGATAGTGATTCTCCATCGGAGTTCCAGTTAAACAAACTTTAAACTGAGCTTTCAATTTTCGCGCCGACACCGAGCGCAGGGAGGTGATATTTTTTAGATTTTGGGCTTCGTCGAACACCACCACATTCCAGTCTTGAGACTCAAAGAAATCCATGTTTTCCGTGATCAGGCCATAGGTAGCTATCAAAATCACAGGATCATCTTTGAGTATATTCTGACGAATCCGGGGCAATTCAGCAGACTGAAAAACTTGGACTGGCAGATCAGGGGCGAATTTCTTTTTCTCATCCATCCAGTTGTAGACAAGCGAAGTTGGCACCACAATCAGAGACTTCTTCAACTGCTGCCGGGATTGCAGGCTGCTCAGGAAAGAAAGAACTTGAAATGTTTTTCCAAGTCCCATTTCATCCGCTAAGATAGCCCCCAGTTTTAACTCGTAAAGGTCATGCAACCATTGGGCCCCTTCGCTCTGATGTTGGAGCAAAACTTTCAGCATGGTTTGTGGCAATTCAATTTTTTCAGTTCCAAGGCCTTGTTCAAAGTAATCAAAAATTCTTTTCCACTGCCCCTTGGCTTCGACTTTAATCCCTTGCGCTTTCAACATCAAAAGCTCAAGAGCCTGAGATTTTTCCAGTTGATAGACTTTGTCGCCGAAACTATTCAGTCTTTCAGGTCCGCCTGTTTTCTTAATTCGGCTCCAAAATCTTTGCAGGGATTTCAATGTCGGGATTTGTTTTTTATCAATCCTGTACATTTGCCCGCGATATTCGATAAATCCCACATGATCAGGGCTGAAGTTCAGCTGAACTTCGTCAGCTGCAATCCTAGTTCCATTGAAAAAAATCTGCGGGTGCAAATCAAACAAGTTGGAATCTTCTTTCATCTCCGCTTCACCAACTGAAAAACTGAATTCGAAAGGATTTTCGTGCGAAAGAAAAGGAACTCCATTGAATTCAACTTCTGTTCCGTGATCGCTGAGGTCAAACAGCAATGAAATAAGATACCTATTATACAAGCCGATATCCACCCACTGAAGCTCAGACGGGATCTTGAGATGAGGCTTTGAATTGCTCTCGACTTTTTCCAAACTCTGAATCTGTGGTTCAGTCCAAGCTCTCAGGGCCTCTCGAAAACTTTCCGCAATAGGGGCCTGAGCTCGGGTCAAAAATTTACCTTTGCTGGTCTCTGAAAAGTACAAAAGCAAGAATCTCAAAAGCGGCAGAATTTGCTCTTGGACATTTTTGATTTCAGCTACCCGAT
>JAYTZS010000376.1:0-2930 GCA_043741885.1 Bdellovibrio sp.
ATCACAGATGTTGATGCCTTCGAACTCAAAACCACCGAAGTCACAAGATTGTTACCCAGAATTCCTGGAACGAACAGCAGCTGCAGTTTCAGTCATATTTTTGCTGGAGGCTACTCGGCTGGATATTACAGTTACAAATGGGCTGAAGTTTTAGATGCCGATGCTTTTGAGCATTTTCGAGAGGTCGGGCTGTTCAATCGCGAAGTCGCTGATAAATTTAAGAACTTTATTCTGAGTCGCGGGGGCACCGAGCATCCGATGGAATTGTACAAAAAATTCCGGGGGCGAGAGCCAGATCCAAAAGCTTTGCTTCGACGTGACGGCCTAGTGAACTTATGAAGAAACAATTGGTTGTCAGCTCAGCAAATGCCATCGCAATCGTGTACCGGCCGGACACTGCAGCCGCAGTGAATCTGGCTAAAACTTTGACCAGTTGGCTGAAGGAGAGAAAGTACAAAGTGTACACCGCTCCCGATCAGAAATTGATCGCCGGCACATTGATGCTAAAGTCGGCGAAAACAATTGAGAAGATGAGCCTTGTGGTTGTCCTGGGCGGTGATGGCACCTATTTGCGAGCTGTGCGATTGTTGGAAGGAAAAAGTGTTCCAATTTTAGGAATTAATCTTGGCTCCTTGGGCTTTCTCACCCCTACCCGGGTGGATGAGTTGTTCACTGCGGTTGAAGACACTTTGAATAACAAGATGGAACTTCGTCCCCGCTCAATGATTCATGTTCAGTTGATTCGCAAAGGTCAGAAAAAATTGGATATGCTGGCATTAAACGATATTGTTATTGAGCGAGGATCTCTTGCTCAGCTGATCAACATCTCAATTCAATGTGAAGACATGCTAGTCTCCGAAGTCAAAGCAGATGGCCTGATCATTTCGACTCCGACCGGCTCGACGGCTTATAATTTGTCAGCTGGCGGCCCTATCTTGCATCCAGACACCCGGGCCTTTGTGGTCACTCCGATTGCGCCGCACAGCTTGACCAGTCGGCCATTGATTTTCCCAGATGAAGCTCAATTGCAGTTCCGTCTGGTCGGAAAGTTGCAGAATAAAAAAGATCAGGCCCACGTGGTGGTTGATGGGGTGAAGGTCACGCAGATTGTAGCTGACGACGAGCTGATCGTGCGAAGAAATAAGCAGGACCATTTGATGGTGAAAAATCCCAATCAAAATTATTTTCATTTGCTTCGAGAAAAACTGAAATTTGGCGACCGAGCTTAAGGAGATTCCATGCTTCAAGAACTGAAAGTGGTCAATTTTGCGATCATTGAAAATTTACATATTCAATTTCGCACGGGCCTGAATATTCTCAGCGGAGAAACTGGAGCTGGAAAATCTGTTTTGTTGAAAAGCCTGGGTTTGCTAATGGGTCAGAAAAGTTCAGTTGAATCTATCCGTTCAGGCAGCACTCAAGCATCTGTGGAGGGCTCTTTCGATCTTTCAAAACGGAAAGATTTGCGAAAAAAGTTAGAAGAGATGGGCATCGAATGTGAAGAAGGCCTCTTGGTTGTCCGTCGCCTGATGTCCGAAGATAAATCTCGTGTTTACCTCAATGGCACAATGAGCACCTTGAACGCTCTTCGCGACATGGTCTCGCCACTGATTGAAGTTGCTGGGCACTCGGCGCCGTTAATTGAAATGACGGGTCAGCATGAGAATCGGAGCTTATTGTCCAAAGCTTACCACTTGGATTTGATGGATCAATACAGTGGCACTTGGGAACTCCGGCAGAAATTTCAAGAAAAATTTGACGCTTGGAAATCAGCGCAACGGCAAATTTCTGATCTGGAGAGAGAAGCTCAGCACAAAGCTCAGCGCCTGGATTTCTTAATTTATCAGAGAGATGAAATTCAGAACCTTGGACTTGATCCAGACACTGATATTGGAATTGAAGTTGAAATCAAAAAATTAAAAAATTCAGCTCGGATTGGCGGGTTCGTCGATTCGGTCGAAGAAGCGTTGATCAATGACCAAGACGCAGCTGTATCCCGCCTGACTGTAATTTTAAAAAAGTCCTCCGAGTTTGCACAAATTGATCCCAGTCTCAGCGAAAAACTAAAGGGCCTGGAAGAAGCCAAAACTCTAATCGAAGATGCCGCCTACGATCTTCGAAGTTACGTTTCAAATATTGAAAGTGACCCGCACCGATTGGAAGAACTAGAGTCCCGCCTCAGTGGATTGCGAAAACTGCAGAAGAAATATGGGTCGACGGTCGAAGACATCTTTACAGCACTTAAAAACTTCGAAATCGAAATATCTTCTTTGGAAAATTCAGATCAGCAGATCGCAGATCTCAAGTTGGAATTTGAAAAACTTGATAAAGAATTGAAAAAAATGGCTGCGGCATTGCATGAGAAAAGATCGAATAGCAGCCGAATGTTGGCCCAGTCGGTTAATGCCGAGCTGGCAGAGCTCAATATGAAGGGTGTGATTTTCCATGTCTCAGTTGAAAAGTTAGATCAGCTGACCTCTACTGGATCTAGCGATGTCGAGTTTCTCAGCCAGACCTCACCCAAAGATCCAAAGCGGCCCTTGGCAAAATTCGCCAGCGGTGGCGAGCTCTCGAGAATTCTTCTATCTTTAAAACGAGTGGTCGGCTTTTCTCATCAACCGCGGACCTACCTTTTTGATGAAGTGGACACTGGGGTTTCCGGACCGACTGCAGAAAAAGTGGGACGAAAGTTGAAATCGATTTCCAAGGGTCAGCAGGTGATCTGTGTGACCCATCTTCCTCAAGTGGCAGCTTTCGGCGATGCGCATTTCTTTATTCAAAAGTCTCCACAAAAAGGCAGCGTTGCCATGGAAATCATAGAATTGAAACAAAAAGAACGAGTTCAAGAAATAGCCCGCCTGATCTCAGGGGAAAAAATTTCCAAAACCAGCTTGGCTCATGCGGAGCAGCTGTTGTCTGAAGCTCGATAG
>JAYTZS010000377.1:0-2930 GCA_043741885.1 Bdellovibrio sp.
AAATTCCGGTTTTAAAAAGTTTTTTCAAACTGCCTCTCAGCGCGAACTCGATTTACCTGATCCTGTCGACTCCGCTGGGTCGATTTTTCTTAAAACGAGCCGCTCAGGTTTTCAGATCTGCCCGGGCGGATCACTGGGATCGTTTCGGCGATTTGAAAGGTCGAAGATTGCTGTTTGTTTGCCAGGTGATTCATAACTTTTCGTTTATTTTGAAAAATGAAAACTGGCAGGCTTGGCAAGAGGAATTGAAAGCTTGGAGTCACCCCTCGCTTTTAATTTATGACGAGAAAGACCCATTGTTCGAAGCGCAAACTTACGAAAATTTTCAGAAATTATTTGCTTGCCAGGAAATTCAAAATATCAGTCAGGCAGGTCACATTGCCACTCAGACCCGCGGTCCCGAAATAGCTGAGATGATTCTGCGCTTCTTAGAGGTTGAAAGTTCAGACGTTAAAAGAAGCACCACAGCCGCAGGATTTTGAAGCATTCGGGTTGTTAAAGACAAAACCTTTTCCGTTCAAACCGCCCGAGTACTCCAAGGTCATTCCGATCAAATAGAGAAAACTTTGCGAATCGACGACGACTTTCTCTCCATGGGCTTCGAAAGTTTTATCTCCGGTGCGAGGCTGGTTATCGAAATCCATTTTGTAGGAAAGGCCTGAACAGCCGCCCTTTTTGACTTCGACTCGTAAAAAATAAGAGGGATCTTTGCCTTCTTCAGATTTCAGGGATTTTAATTTGCTCACAGCACTTTCAGAAATTTGAATCATAAATGAACCCCAGGTTTGAACCCAATTGAGAAAGTGTAACATACTTCTTGCCAGCCGACTAGCCATCATAAATCATTGAAACAATTGGCCTTTTGAAACCAGCTCAGAGCCAGCTTAGAGCCAACTTGAACCTGAGCAAGTATTTCGAAGAAAAACTGGATAAGTCGGGAGTAGGAATGACCAATTCAAAGAAATCAAACAAATCCTTTCCGACTTCTCACTATGTCCCCTCTGGCATCAAAGCAGAAACGTTACTTGTTTGGAAAAAGTTCGATTGCGAAATCAAAAATTCAACTGGAAAAGTCATCTACAGTTTGAAAAACGTAGAAGCTCCACAAACTTGGTCACAGCTCGCAGTAGAGATCGCCGCCAGTAAATATTTTCGCAAAAAAGGGATCCGCGGGAAGCCAAACGGAGAAACCTCGGTTCGAGAGCTTGTTGGTCGAGTCGTCGGCGCCGTCTCCGGAGCCGGGAAAAAACAGAAGTATTTTTCAACTGCTCAAGAGCTCGAAACCTTTAAGCAGGAGCTCACCTTTATTTTGCTGACTCAAAGAGCCTCTTTTAATAGCCCTGTATGGTTCAATTGTGGATTGTTTCAGTCTTACGGGATTCAAAGCCAGTCGACGCATTTTATTTGCGACCTAAATGAGAAAAAACCACAGGTTCAAGCAGTTTATGAAGCCTACAAAAATCCACAGATCTCTGCCTGCTTTATCCAAAGTGTAGATGACAATTTGGATAGTATTTTTCAGTTGATGCGAAATGAAGCAAAACTTTTTAAATTTGGTTCCGGCAGCGGCACTAATTTTTCCAATCTTCGCAGTCAGCAAGAAACTC
Source organism: Bdellovibrio sp. (assembly GCA_043741885.1). Lineage (GTDB taxonomy): Bacteria > Bdellovibrionota > Bdellovibrionia > Bdellovibrionales > Bdellovibrionaceae > 21-14-0-10-47-8. The sequence goes on from JAYTZS010000377.1 coordinate 1,608, forward strand.
TTTCCGGTGGAGGCACGAGCTCTGGATTGATTTCTTTTTTGGAGGTGCTAGACCGAGGAGCGGGTTCGATTAAATCCGGAGGAGTCACTCGCCGGGCTGCCAAAATGGTTTGTCTGGATGTCGACCATCCTGAAATCATTCCGTTCATTCAGTGGAAAGCAAAAGAAGAAAAAAAAGCACAGGCGTTGATTCGAGCTGGGTATGATTCTGATTTCGAAGGCGAAGCTTACCACACAGTTTCCGGACAAAACTCCAACAACTCAGTGCGGGTGACCGATCAATTCATGCAAGCTGTGAGAGAAAATAAAAATTGGAAACTGAAAGCTCGTGTTTCTGGCAAAACAGTGCAAGAACTGCCAGCTCAGGAAATCTGGAAAAATATTTTAAGTAGCAGTTGGTCTTGCGCCGATCCGGGCCTGCAGTTCCATGACACAATTCAAGCTTGGCACACTTGCCCTGAGGCAGGTGAGATTCGAGCCAGCAATCCTTGCAGTGAATACATGTTCTTGGATGACTCGGCCTGCAACCTCTCAAGTCTGAACCTTTTGCAATTTCTCACGTCAGACGGAAATTTTGATTGGCAAGGCTATCGTCACAGCGCCCAAGTCATGTTCATCGCTCAAGATATTTTGGTGGATTTTGCCAGTTATCCAACTGCTAAAATCGCTGAGAACAGCCATCAATACCGTCCACTGGGTTTGGGATTTTCCGGTCTGGGCGCGCTTCTCATGCGGCAAGGCATCCCTTTTGATTCCGATGTCGCTCGGGCATGGGCGGGAGCGCTCACGGCCAATTTGCATGGAGTGGCTTTAGAAACCAGCGCCCAGTTGGCGGAAAAGCTCGGAGCTTTTCCAGGCTTCAAAAAAAATAAACTGGCTTTCTTTAAAGTGTTTCAAAAGCATCAAAAAGCATTGCAAAAAATTAGTTGGAAATTGCTTCCGCAAGGTCTGGAGTCAGAAACAATCAATCTTTACCAAAAAGCAAAAATGGCTGGTGAGAAAAGTGGATTTCGCAATTCGCAACTGACAGTGATGGCACCGACAGGAACAATCGGCCTGGTGATGGACTGTGATACCACGGGAATCGAACCTGAATTTAGTTTAATAAAATTTAAAAAATTGGTTGGCGGTGGAAAGCTGAAAATTGTCAGTCAGTCGGTAGGAGCTGCGCTCACAAAATTGGCATACTCGTCAGAAGAAAAAAAACAAATTCAGGATTACGTCGAAAAAACAGGAAGAGTCGAAGGGGCTCCCTTTCTGCGGGAGGAGCACTTGCCTGTTTTTGACTGCGCACATTCCAATGGCCATCCGATAGACGAGAGAA
>JAYTZS010000378.1:0-8273 GCA_043741885.1 Bdellovibrio sp.
GTCCCGCAAAACGGGAAGACGGTACCCTAAACGCCTTTGAGGACTTGAATGATGGATTTGGTGACGGATTTAAGACTCTCCATGACACCCTTGCCTTCGCTGGCAATGGCTTCGAAGTCAGGAGAGTTGTATTTGTTAAGCTGCAGTCTAAGATCTTTCAGTGAGCTTGCGGTCGGTAAATCGCGTTTGTTGTATTGGAAGATCAGGGGAATTTCGTTGATGTCCAGACCCTGTGCCTCGAGGTTTCGCTCAAGATTTTGCAAAGCTTGGAGATTTTCTTCCATTCTCTCGGTTTGCGAATCCGCCACGAAAACGACTCCGTCCAAGCCTTTGATGATCAGCTTTCGGCTGGCATCATAGATCACTTGTCCCGGCACCGAGTAAAGATGAAAGCGAGTTTGATATCCGCGAATGTCACCAAAGTCCAAAGGCAGAAAATCGAAGAACAAGGTTCGCTCGATATCCGTGTTCAAAGCCACAAGCTTCGTCTTCTGGTCACTGGCCGTCTGTTGATAGACCCAGCGAATGTTGGTCGTTTTGCCACCCAAAGACGGACCATAATAGACGATCTTGCAGTGAATGGTTTTGGTGTTGTGGTTGATAAAAGACATTACAGCTCCACGCGATTGTCGAGTGCTCGGCCCATCGTGCGATCATCAATATAATCGATGTCACTGCCGATCGGCACTCCATGAGCAATCCGGCTGATTCTTAAGCTTTTGCCTTCCAGCTGCTTTACTAAATAAAGAATTGTAGTATCACCTTCAAGATCGGCATCGAGCGCCATGATCACTTCTTTGATTTTTGGACCGTCACCGGAAAGTCCGCGGCTGATCCGTTGGATCAGCTCTTGAATTTTCAAATCTTGCGGTCCAACGCCTTCCAAAGGTGAGATCACTCCGTGAAGGACATGATAGCGACCGCGAAAAGCACCAGAGCCTTCGACTCGCAAAATGGCAGAAGGCTCTTCGACCACGCAGATCGAATCGTCACTGCGGTGCCCGTCCGTGCAGTAACTGCACATCTCTGTGTCGGTGTAATTGAAACACACGGGGCACGAATGAACTTCAGCTTGCACTCGAATCAAAGCTTCAGAAAGCCGAACTGAGTATTCGGCAGGAGCTCGCAAAACATAATAAGCCAGTCGTTGAGCTGTTTTTGGCCCAATTCCTGGAAGTCTGGAGAGTTCATGAACTAATTTTTCGAGTGCTGCAATTTGAAGCATATTTTTAATTCTAACGACAGTTTGCTTTTAAGACAAACCCGGAATGTTCATTCCGCCAGTGATTTTTTCCATTTCCTTGGCTGAAGTTTCTTTTGCAGTCTTCAAAGCATCATTGGCAGCTGCCATGATCATGTCTTGAAGCATGTCTTTGTCGCCGGATTTGAACACGTCTTCTTGGATATCAATGGCTTTGATTTGATTGCCGCCATTCACAGTGACTTTCACTGCTCCACCGCCCGAGGTGCCATCATAAGATTTTTCCGCCAGTTCCTCTTGCAACTTCTTCATCTTCAATTGCATTTGATTGGCCTGCTTCATCAATTGAGCCATTCCTCCTGCGCCAAAACCTTTCATAGAAACTCCTTTTGCTGTTCAATTGGCACTTTCAAAGTGCCGTTTACGAGGGTTGTTGATTTTTAATCGATTTGATCTGACCTTTGAGCCCCGCTTGCGCCGATTTGATCAAAGGATGCTCGGCGACTTTGGCCGCCATTTCATCTTGTTTCAATTTTTGCTTTTGCTGAACCATCGCTGACGCCGAGGTTCCCACACTTTCATCTTTGGTCAGCTGGATCATGAAACTGTAACCAGCGCCAAAACGACTTTCAATTTGACTCTGAAGCTTGCTGCGCAAAGAAGCATCGGCCAGCTGATCTTTCAAAAAAGCCATCTTCTGAGGCACAGCCAGTTCCAGCACCTTGGCAGTCTCACCCAAAAACAATAGACTCTCAATTTTAGCGGCTAACAAAGCATCATCGCCACGAAGTTTCTGCACAAACTCCATCCAACGATCCTGCGGATTAAGCCCCACTGAATCCAATTTGTGAGTTGCTGCATGAGCACTGAGATTTTCAGCCGCCGCAGGTTTTGGAACCTCTGTCTTAGTAGTGATCTCACCGCTCGAGCGCTGAAACAAAGCTGCCAACCCAACAATTTTCGGAGCCTGAGCCATTCGCAACAAAACCATTTCCAGAACAATTCTGGGATCATTGGAGCGGGGGATGTCACCGGCGCCTTTAAGCGCCATATCAAACATCATGTGAATGTCCTCTTCACTGAGATCGACAGCAATGCCTTCCAAGTGACGGAGCTCTGAATCTGGCAATTCTAAAATCCGCGAAGGATCGGTGGAAATCTTCATCATCAAAAGATTTCGGATGTTTTCCAAAAGATCTTTGGCAAATAAAGCGGGGTCATAACCAGCAAGTTGAATTTTCTCAATCACCGTTAGAATTTGTGAAATGTCTCGCCGAGCAATTCCGCTTAAAGTTTCTAGCAACAAAGCTCGATCGGTTAGACCGAGAATTTCGACAACATTCGACCGAGTCAGCGGACCATTAGCAAAAGTGATCACTTGATCGAGCAAGCTTTGACTGTCTCGCATGGAGCCCTCACCTTGACGAGCAATGATCCAAAGGGCGTCTTCATCAGCAGTAAATCCCTCTTTTGCAACAATCGCCTTCAAGGCATCTGCAATTTGCCGAGTCGAAATGCTGCGAAAATCAAAGCGCTGACAGCGAGACAAAATTGTTTGTGGAATTTTCTGAACTTCAGTTGTCGCCATAATAAAAATCACGTGCTCAGGCGGCTCTTCCAAAGTTTTTAACAAAGCATTGAACGCACTGGTCGAGAGCATATGAACTTCATCGATGATATAGATTTTGTATTTACCACTGGAAGGCATGTAGCCGACAGTTTCACGAAGCTCTCGAATGGCATCGACACCATTGTTTGAAGCTCCATCGATTTCCATGACGTTGAGTGATTTTCCAAGTGAGATGTCAATGCATTCGTCACAAACATTGCACGGAATAAAATCCACGGCTTTTGGACAGCGCAAACTTTTGGCGAGAATTCGAGCGCTTGAAGTTTTTCCAGTTCCACGTGGGCCCGTGAACAAAAGAGCATGCGCGATTCGGCTGTTTTTCAAAGCATTTTGCAGAGTCTGGGAAATATGCTTCTGGCCAATCAGTTGGTCAAAATTCTGAGGTCGCCATTTGCGAGCAATCACCTGATAAGACAACTGAAACTCTCCGTGGGTTTTGGAGGAAGTCCTTCCTCGCTCGAAAAAAAAGTGGCTGGGCGATCCGTATCGCACGGTCTTCTGTATACCGTTGCTCCCTTCCGGGCCTAGCGGGATTCGACAAAAGGTCCATCGTACGGGACCCAGCCATCAATGGTTGTATTGGAGATGCGAGGCGTTATCAAGCAGGATCAGAGGCTCCAGGCGATCTTCTCGAGAGCTTCAGTTTCCTCGGCCCAAAAAGTGTAGCCTTCAAAGTTCGGAAACAGCTGAGGAAAAGAGGGATCACTCCAACGGCGAGCAATCCAAGCTGAATAGGAGAAAATCCGCAGTCCTCGCAACAAAGGAATCCAGTTCCACTGTTCATGCTGAAATTCACGCAGTTCTTCGTAGCCTGATACTATCATTTCCTGTTCTTCGTTCAAATCCGAAGCTGAAATATCAGAGCCCGAAAAAAGCATCCAAAAATCTTGAACTTCGGGTCCCATCGAGCAGTCGTCAAAATCGACAAAGGAAAACTCTTTTTGATTTCCTGGCAACAGACGAGCTAGCAAATTGCCTTTGTGACAGTCCCCATGAATGCGCAAAAATCCACCCGGATCCAAATTCTCTTCATAGGTTTCAATGATAGTGATCACAGCTTTTTCGTAACGGTTCCACATTTCCGGGCGCACCCAGTGAGAGAGCAAGCTGAGATTATCCCATGAAGAATAAGGAGCCTCTCCCAAAATCGCTCGGTGCTGAAAATCTTTTCGCCCACCAATGTTGTGAATCTGGGCCAAGCGGCGACCGATTTGGTAAAGGTCTTTTTCCAAAAATTCTTCAGGCATTCGTCCCACAAATTTTGGAAAGAAGGCCACCGACATATCTGAGATTTGCAGCAAGCTCGACCGGTTGGGTAGAATCAAAGGGGAGACAACTGGCACTCCCTCTTTTTCCAAATCGAATAGAAATTCATGTTCTTCGTGCAATGCCGCTTGCGACCAGCGACCTGGGCGATAGAATTTAGCAATGATTCGCTCGTTCTCCGATGCGCCTTTTTCCAGGCGAATGTCGAAGACTCTGTTTTCATAAGAATTCAGTTGAGTGAACTCGCCTGTCGGCTGATAGCCCGCTTCTTCAGTTGCCGCGAGAACCAAATCAGGATCTAATCGATAGAAAGATGTTGTGGGATCACTGGAAGCTATCATCATCGCGCATTGAAACACAGGAGCTGACTTTTCGCCAGTGGTCTGTGCACATTGAGCGAAAGCGACGGCGCAAGTCACTTTCCATTTCTTTGAGACCTGGTCAGCCGATTCAAGTCAAAGCTGACATGGGAACTTCCATCCATCGAATTCAAAATTTTCTAGCCACGAAAGAAAAGTGGATCGAAAAACATTTGCAAAAATTTGAACTGCAGTCTGAGCAGTTCCCCGAAAAGCAATTAAAGCCAGGAGAAAGGTTTTTGCTGAAGGGCGAAAAGCTGAAGCTGGTCTTGGTCCCCACTCCACTTGACCGTATTTTTTTCTCAGTCGATTCATCCTTGCTGCGAATGCACATGCCACAACCCGTACCCCTCCCCAACTCAGTATTTGGAGGTATTGGCAAGGGACTAACGGAACCGAATTCGAAAAAAGGATTTTCGAGCCTTCAAGATTTTTACCGGCGGGAAGCCGAGAGGTCCATACCTGAACGAGTGAACTTCTGGGCTCAGAAAATGAGTTTACTGCCAAAACAAGTGCATTTGCGAAACCAAAAGACGCGGTGGGGAAGTTGCTCCAGTCGAGGCTCCATTCAAATCAACTGGAGATTGATCGCTGCTCCTCCTGAAGTTTTGGATTATGTGATTGTTCACGAACTTTCGCATTTGCAGCACATGAATCACTCAAGCAAATTCTGGCAATTGGTCGAAAAGTACCAAGCCAATTTTCAAAGCAGTGAAAAGTGGCTGAAAGAAAATAAGTGCGAACTCAATTTTTTAAGCACAACGTAACAGAATAAAGAATAAAATCCACCGCTCGAGAATGTGGCATTTGTCTACATAACTTGCTGATTTTAGGCAGTTCACCCCGCAATTCCAAAAAGACCCCTCATTATCTGAAATAAATAGTCAATTCACTGAAGGCACGGCGCTTGCTCTAGGTGTACAAGAAGTCACAAACACGGAGGAAGTATGTCTCAAGTGGAGAGACCTATAAAGGATTATAGGCCCGACATTCGCCCAGCTCGGGGTCATGGCCAAGATTATAAGAAAAATTACCGAGTCGAACAGACTCCGCTTCTTTGGCATGGCGAAAATAACAAATTAATTTATCAAGCCTTTGCAGCACTTCATGCTGGATTGGTTGCAGTTCCCTTGATTGCTGGAATGGATAAGTTTGTCGATTTGTTAGCAAACTGGAATCAATATTTGGCGCCTGTAGTTCCAAGATTTTTCGGCGTAGCAACTGCGCCATTTATGTATGGCGTCGGGGCCGTTGAAATTTTAATTGCGATGGGGATTGCTCTGTGGCCAAGAATTTTCAGCAATGTTTTTCTAATCTGGATGGGATTGGTGATTATTAACCTTTTCGCCACTGGCCAATATTACGACATTATTTTAAAAGACATCGGATTGGCCACAGCCGCATTCGCCCTGAGTCGGTTGAGTCAGATTAAAGAAGAAGCCCCAGTTGTGGTCGAAGAGCCTAATAGTTTTTCAGCGCCGGAGTTAGCACATTGATCACAGCATGGGTTCCTCACTTGATAACAAAGACGATGCCAAATAACTGGAGTGGAAAAGTATCGGATTTCAATATGGCTGAAACAAGCCAGAAAAAAAATAATCCCAGCAATGTTAGAAACAACATCAAAGCAAAGGCAGTTTCCGATAAACGAAGCGGAAACCTAAACTTAAATGAAATTGGAAACTGTTACTGGCCTGTTTGAGTTAGCTTGGAGAAACAAATGTTAACAGTCGAGGAGTTGAAAATGGAATCGAGAAAGCCTCAACAAAAGCCACCTGTCAGAGATGATATTCCCTCACAAAACGAGCCAGAGCCACAGCAAGAGCCGACTCCCGCTCAACCTCCTAAAGAAGCAAGCAAGCAGCTATTTTTTCCAGCCGCCCTTGCTCGAGCCGCCGTTTCCCTTCGGCTCAAGAAAAATTCATAGGGAATTTAGTTTTTTTAAAACCGAGCGGCTTCGGCCGCGAGGATAGTTAAGTCCAAATTCAATTAAGCACCACGGTGCCTTCAAACACATCCCTTCACACCCCCTCTCTCAATGTGACAGGAGCCCAAAACGGGCTCCTGTCCACCTCTTTGACATAATATCTTCACCAATTCCAATCAGACCATCTCTCGCCACGGTGTCCCTCTTGCTCTTATTTTGAGATTAAGCAGGAGAAACGCATGAAAAAAAGACCTCAGTTTCCACTGATAGTTTGGACCACGGCCGCCATTTTGGCCGGGATGCTTTCTGCATGCGGAAAAAGCAAAACATCTGAGCCAATAGCCGCACTCCTTGCTCCGGCGAAATCGGCATCCTCTCCCACCAATGCGAATGAGCCAGCTCCAGCGACAGATAAGAATAGAAAGAACGACTCAAAAAACGACAACAGCAACAGCAACAGCAAAAATGACAAGAGTCAAAACTCTCAGGATCGAAACAAAAAGATAATTCAAACTCCCATGCATGAAAAGTCTCAGAGCAAAGATGAAACTGCGAAGCCACTTCCAACGACAGCGCCTGTAAAAAGTGCGCGAATCCAACCACCAATTTCAGAGGACGCAAGTGTGCTTTTGGATTCAGCAAAACAATTTTCAGGCACTGCAAATGATGGTTTGAGAGCCTATTTGATTTTCAAACAAGAACAAATTTCCGATCCCTCTCAGCAATTGTTAAATTTAAAATTGGCAGCTCAAATACAAAAAGCGCGTCTTAAAGTCGATCTGTCAAAGAAGCAGGTGGAAATGCGATCCTTCTTGCAAAATGAAGAAATTCTTTTTAGCGGAAATCTTCGTGCGGATAGCTCAGCTATGCTCACTGCTAAGAAGGGAAAAGAAACTTTTTCGGCAAAGATGCTTTGCTTCGATCGGCTTATGGGCGACGGAAAATGTGTTACTCATGTGGTTTCCTTCTCAATGGGCAAAGCAAAAGCGCAAATCATTTTTCGGAATTCAACTTCCCAAGCAGAAGCCAATTTTGAAAACCAGAAATGCTCAACAACTATCTGCCAAAACTTTTATTTATTTTTTCGTTTTAGCGAAGTCGATTTGATCAATTCAAAAAATTTGCAAAAAATCGAAATGGAAACTTTTGAAGTCATACACGGAAGAACTGGTTTTAAAGTTCTTGCGATCACCGATGGCGCGAATATCTTTACTTTCACGGGTGATCTTTTGAACACAGAGGCGGGAGCTCGGGAAAGAAAACCTGTGGATACAACTTTGGAAACAGAGGATTTAATCGGTTCCAATGGGCAAATACGTAAGAACACTTGGAATCAAGCTCTCTCGAACGTTCGAGTTTTAGCAAATGATGGGAAAGGCCAAATACAACTGTTGGTTCATTTAAAAACTCCTTCAAATGTTGCTCCTGATCACTTCCTTTTAAAATTGAATCGCAAAGTGCCAGAAACTCGAACTGTCCTCGATAATGGCTACGATTTAACTCTCAATTGAAATTCCCAACGTGAATTCAGATGTCTTAAAATTCATCCAACTCAGTGGAACCAGCAATCTGGTCGCTGGGGCCATTTTTTCATCATTGCGCGTGGAACACACCTTGCTCATATCTTTCGGTGGAGGATTTTTTCAGCCAAAAGAGCACCAGTGAGCAACATAAAATATAAAAAGTTTGAGAAAAAATCAGTTCTTGTAGGGGTTTAAGCGATCCGATTGAAAATACTGTTTGAGTTTCAACTTACGATGCGGTGAGATGGAACCATTGAAAAGCGGGGAGTCAAAAATGGATTCAGAAAATCATAAGCAAGCCTCATCCTCAGTTTCAGCGGCTCTAACCGCTGCCGCAGCAAATGCGATGTCTCTTTTTTCAGAAGCT
>JAYTZS010000379.1:0-8247 GCA_043741885.1 Bdellovibrio sp.
GTACGCTAAATCTCGTTCCAAGACCGGAGCTGAATCTGTGAAGCACAGAAAAATCTCTTCAGGGTAGAGGTTGCGCAAATTTTCAACGAGAGTTGCCAATTTTGCGCGCAGCCAATGGTGATAGTCCTCTCCTTGGGCATAGAGGGCCGTGCGCAAAGAGCTTGTCTGTGCCTTTGTCTTTGAGTTTGCCTTTGCCGCCGTTGATCCAGCGCCAGGGAGCGAGGCAGAAAAAGGCGTCGGATGCGGAAAGTAGGGGTGGGCAAACACCAAGGCGGATTGCAGGCGAGAATTCAAAAGCTGTGGATTTTCCTTCAATGGCAAATGATCTTTTAGATACTGCATTTCACCGTGATAGTTGCTCTCTAGCCAAGAGCGATAAAACTCCAAACTCAAAGGAGTCAAAAGGGACGTGGGGCCCCAGCCACTAAAGCCGGCCTGCTGGCTCCACTTGTTCAGATTGTCATAAAAAGTAGACGTCGACATAGTTCAGGAATGTACATAACATACTTCCCAAGTCATGGAATACTATCACAGCAATCGACAATTTTTACTGGCTCAGCAGATCTGTCAGACCCTCCAGGCGCGTGGTTTTCAAGCTCTATTGGCCGGGGGCTGTGTGCGCGATTTCCTTTTGCATCGGACTCCAGCTGATTTTGATGTGGCGACCAGTGCGACCAGTGATCAAGTCGAGGAGTTGTTCGAAAAAACCTTGGCGGTTGGTAAAAACTTTGGAGTGATCATTGTTCTGGAAGATCAGATTCAGGTCGAAGTCGCCACTTTTCGCAAAGACGGGGTTTACGAAGACGGGAGAAGGCCTTCGCAGATTGAGTTCACTGATGCCAAAGAGGACGCCCAACGACGGGACTTTACCGTGAATGGCCTATTTTACGATCTCGTTAGCAAAAAAGTTTTAGACTATGTGCATGGCTTGGATGATCTCAATCAGCAGATTTTACGAGCCATTGGCAACCCCACTTTGCGCTTCAAAGAAGACCAGTTGCGACTGCTCCGAGCTGTGCGATTTTCAGCCCAGTTGGGTTTCGAAATCGAATCGCAGACTTTGAAAGCTGTGAGCAGCCAAGCTGCCTTGATTCGCTCGGTGAGTGGCGAGCGGATTCAAGAAGAATTGACCAAGCTTCTGATCTCTCAGGATCCGCAAAAAGGTTTGAATCTGCTGTTGAAAACAGGACTGCTCGAAGCACTACTCGAAACAAATCTGCAACCGTTTCCATGCAAAGAGATTTTTTCTAGGTCTGAAAAGAACAAAGAAGACCACTGGTTCCGCTTCTTTTTGTGGATTTGGAAGATGAAGCTAACACCCACTCAAGAATTTTTTGAACAACTGTGTGACAAATGGAAGTTTTCCCGAGATCTTAAGCACAAAACTAGGAAGTCGATAAGCTGGATGTTCCAGGAAAGAGTTTTTTTGCGACGACCTTTGGGAGAGCTCCTCGCGCTCAGTTATGACAGTGAAAATCTGCGCGGGTTGATGGAATATTCGGAAATTTTACTTCAGGATATGGAAGAAAAAATTCAGTTTGAGTTTTTCTTGAAACGCCGGTTGGCTTTGGGCCGAGAAAAGCCGCATCCTTGGGTGGCTGCTTCGGACATGCCTCATCTCAAAGGAGAAGCGGTCGGCCAAGCGATTCGCCTTTGTTACTGGGAGCAGCTCGAAGGGACAGCGAAAAGCAAAGAGGATCTCAGCCACTTATGGCAAAATCCGCTGCACCGCCAAGGAGACAAAAAAGGAGACAAAAAATGAAGGCTGTGACTATAAGCGATTCGTCGCAATTGATTTTTGTAGCCAGTTGGCCGCGAAGAATTGCGGCCTATGTGATTGATTCGGGGCTGACTTGGCTTTGTTTGGCGCCGATTTGGATTCAGTTGGCAGGAACTTATTTTACTCAAGGGGCATCAGTGCTTGATTTTCGCTGGGCCCTCAGTGGAGTTCTATTTGCTTTGTTCTATCAATGGATGTTTGTTTACTTTCTCGGCGGAACCGTCGGTAAACTTCTCTTGGGTTTGCGCGTGCGCTCGATTCACCGGAATCAACCATTGGGACTGATGCAAAGCTTTCTTCGCGTGATGACCAACTCTCTGTCGATTTTTTTTGGAGACTCTTTGCGAGCTTTGGCGTTTTTGCGACTGGACCGCAGGCATGTCGGGGACTGGGTGGCCGAGACTTGGGTCGTGCAGGAGACTCCGCTGGCGCAGTTTCCGAGCCGACATTGGGTCCTCGGAGGGCTGATGTTTGTACTGATTTTCACCTCCAGTCTAAAGAATTGCTATCACGTCCTGCAAAATGTCGAAGTCGTGGGTGGCCAGATCGTCTTTGACGCGGATCGTTAGGACTCTCGAAGTTGGATTTAAACCGTCAAACTTGAACAGTGACTACTTTAGCAAAACCACAATGGAAACAAAGAATTACCAGCCTGCGAGTGAGCCTCATGGTGAACCCATTTCGCACTGCCGTGGTGTTTGTTTTGTTAACTTGGCTGCTCGTCGCAGCACTTGTGCTTTGGGCCGAATCTGGAGTGAACGAAGCCAATATTAAAACCTGGCAAGACGCCATCTGGTGGGGAGTGGTCACTTTTCTCACTGTGGGTTACGGCGACAAATATCCTGTCACGGCTCTTGGACGTGGTTTTGGCGCCATTCTAATGTTTGCCGGAGTCGGTGGAATCGCCGTCATCACTGCTAAAATTTCATCTTATTTTTTAGAACGCGCACTTCGAGAGAGGAGAGGTTTTGTGGACACTCAAACACTGAAAGGCCATTTTGTCATTTGTGGTTGGAAGCCTGAAATGGGAAATTTTCTTTTGCATATTTTGGATTCCAACCTGCATTCCAAAAATGCCATTCGAGATCGAGATATCGTTCTGCTCAACAGCGCCGCAGACGCAGAGATCGAGGCCATGTTGGCTGTCCCGCGATTGAAGAATGTGAAAGTCATTCGCGGTGATTTTTATGTCGAGGCCAATTTAAAGCGCGCCGCCCCTGAGCGCGCCGCCAAGATTTTGATTCTTGCCGATGCCACGGTCAATTCGGCAGGCCAGATCCCGACTCTCACCGAAGCCGACGCACGAACCATTATGACAGCCATGACCTTGAACAACATTGCACGGGGGACCCCGGTGGTGGCTGAGATTTTGGACTCGGCTATGGATCAGTATTTGAAGCTAGCGCACGTGACAGAAATTATTTACAGCCGAGACTATTCTAGATTGCTGCTGGCAATGGCTTCCACCGGAACCGGCGTGACCAATATTTTTCATGAGCTGCTGGATCCGCACAGTCCGTTTTTTTTGACGACCAAGGAAGTTCCCAAAGAGGCTGTTCATCAGACTTATGAAAAGTTGCAAGAAATTTTTCTACGCACAAGGCCTCAAGACCGGGTGATTGGGATTTTAGAAAACTCGGGCAACAGTCATATAGCCAAAGAAAATGCGATTCGAAAAGCCCAGCAAACTCCGGACGTTCAACAGCTTGTGACAAATTTGCTGGATGTAAAGGCTCTGAAGTTTAATCAGCCGAATTTTAGTCCGCCAGCGAATTTTATAATTCGAGAAGATGTCATGGCTATCGTTATTGAAAACCGAGTGAGCAAAGACGCAGGATCTTCCCATGGCCGATGAAGCCAGCTCAGAAATTGATGCGTCGTTGATTTTGGCCCGAGTCGCCCTGATGGCAGGACTCAAAACCCAGCCTGAAGCCTTGCAAGCATTGGCCGGCATTATGAAACTAAAAAGTTATCCAGCCGAGCACAAACTGATTCAAGAAGGGGAGCTGGGAGATCAGTTTTTTGTTCTGATCAACGGGCAAGTCAGTATTTTCAAAAATACCTCCGAAGGCGACATCTACAAAGTGGCAATCTTAAAAAGTGATTCGACGCCCTCTTTGGGTGAAGGTGGCTTGATTGAGGCCGAGCCGCGCTCGGCGACGGTTCAGTGTGATCAGGCCTGTCAGTTTTTGGTTTTGACCCGAGCCGATTTTGCCAGCTTCAGCCAGTCCTATCCGCACTGGGCCGTGCCAATTCTTCAAAGACTGTCGTTAAATTTAATGAGTCACCTACGGCGCACCAGCAACGACCTTATGTTGTTACACAAAGCCTTGATGAATGAAATTCGCAATTAGGTTTCGATTCAAGTCTTGAAAAATATGTTTAGCCAGCAATCTAAGCCGCAGCCTTCGCGGCGGAGTGTCTGCCGTAGACTCGGCGTAATTTTTCTTTGAGAGTATTGGCGCTGAAGGGTTTGACCACATAATCTGAAACTCCAGCTCTGGCAGCTTCAACTATATTTTTCTGGTCGCTTTCGGCCGTCACCAAAATAAATGGTGTTAATCTTAAATCTACGTTGTTTTTGCAGGCTCGCAAAAGGTTGATGCCTGACATGCCAGGCATGTTCCAATCTGAGATAATAAACTGAAATGGCTTGCCTTCGGTCTGGGCCACTAGCAAAAGTTCGAAGGCTGATTTGCCGTCATCGGATTCTTGGATATTTGTGTAACCCAGCTCAGATAGAACCTTTTTGATTAGTTTTCTCATAGCCGCAAGATCATCCACGAGCAAAAACTTCGTGTCGGCAGGAAACATAATTTTTCTCTCCAGAGCTTATTTGCATGGCAAAAACAATTGTCGAGGCCTCACTGAATCGGTCTAGTTTTTGAAAAACTAGAGTCTAAAGTCGTTGATTTGCTACAAGTTTGCTGACAGACTTTAAGACAGGTACAGAGTGTTTTGTTTTAATACAAAGTCTGGGACGAATGGATTGCTCCTGGACCTGCCCTCGGGCGTGTTAGCTTTCAGTTTGAAATGGATTTTAAAAGAATTAAGACTAACCAGGATACCTAAGATAGGTGTCCTAAATATATAAGGGGGGAGCAAGGATGCTCAGAGATGTGCTCATACAAAAAGGCTTGTCGAATAGAGAAGCCGAAGTCGCAGAATTGGTGTCAAAAGGTTTGTCCAACAAGGAAGTTGCGAATCAGCTTTTTGTCACTGAGAAAACAGTGAAATTTCATTTAACTAACATCTACAAAAAGATGAATGTTAAATCACGCGCTCAGTTGATTGTTTGGTGTTTGCCTCACCTCGGTTTTGTCGAGACAGAGCAACGCAACGAACAGCAAATACAGGCGCAAGCGAATTTCAATCAAGCTGCTGCTCCTCAGACAATCCCCGCTGGGAACGCAACAGTCGGCGGCGCGACTCCAACTATGATTCCAGGACGTGCGAATGACCTTGGCGGTGGAAACCGCGGTGGCAATTCAGACGTCGGTATGGGAATGTAGTCTGAGTCTCTGGTTTTATTTGCAATTGAATTGTTAAAGAAGGGTCATCATAGCAGATGCCAACAGCAGGAAAACCGGTTTCGGCCTCGCAAGTTGTGATGACCCAATTAGTTTTACCAAGTCACACCAACGCCCTCGACACGATATTCGGGGGCGTTGTCATGTCATGGATCGACATTTGTGCTGCCATCGCGGCCCAACGTCACTCCAACCGAGAAGTTGTCACAGCCTCCATTGATGAACTGACTTTTGTTGCTCCGGTGCGAAAAGGCTGGGTGGTCAATTTGCGAGCCTCTGTGAATTTTGTTTCCCGAACATCAATGGAAGTGGGCGTCCGAGTGGAAGCTGAAAACCCAAAGACCGGTGAAGTTTTTCATACGGCTTCGGCCTACACAACCTTTGTTGCCATCGGCAGCGATGGAAAACCATGTCCAGTGCCTAATCTTATATTAGACAACGAAACCGAAAAAAGACGCAGTCTCGAAGCATTTCATCGCCGAGACATTCGCTTGGCTGCAAAAAAAGCAAAGAAAAACGTAAAAAGAGAAGTAAAAGAGAAGTAAAAGAAGAAGAAAAGACACGAAGTTGAATTCTCTCAGGAGTTTATTTTCTCAGAATCTATTTCACCAGGTACTCTCTCCAGCGATTGATCAAAGCAGGCGTCATTTGCGCATAGCAAACCGTGCCTTCGGTGGCAGACTCTTTTTTGACGATTCGTGTCTCTCTGGAGAGGTCGTAAATTTTATACTCTTCGCTGTGAGCGAAATACAATTCAACGTCTTGCTGCATTTCATTGATTGATTCCGCCATTGTTTTTTTCAACTGATCGAGACCTTGTCCGGTCAGCGCTGAAACAAACACTCGTGGAAACTGTTTGACTCGAAACTGCATTTCAATGGGTGCGGCATCTACTTTGTTAAAGATATGGATGATCTTTTTGTCCTGCCATTGAAATTCTTCAATCATTTGTTCTACAACTTCGATTTGACGTTGCATATTTGGCGAAGACAAATCAATCACATGCAAAAGCACATCCGCTTCGGAGCTTTCTTCAAGTGTTGCTTTAAAGGCTTCAATTAACTGTGTAGGAAGTTTGCGAATAAATCCCACAGTGTCAGTGACAACTGCTGGCGGTCCTTCGGGTAGGAATACTTTTCTAGTTGTAGGATCAAGAGTCGCGAACACTTGATTTTTGGCCAAGGCTTGAGCCCCGGTCAGTCGATTGAGGATGGAGCTTTTTCCCGAGTTCGTGTAGCCGATCAAAGCAAAGCTCGGAATCTCGTGACGCCGGCGTGAGCTTCTGTGCTGGGCTCGGTTTTTCCGCACTCCATCTAATTTCTTTTTGATAATCGAGACGCGCTCTCGAATCCGTCGTCGGTCATTTTCAAGAGCTGATTCTCCAGGTCCGCGGGTGCCAATTCCCCCGCCCAGTCGAGACAGAGAGTCCATCCAGGCACCAATCATCCGCGGCAACTGATCGAGCATCTGTGCAAGTTCAACTTGAAGTTTTCCTTCGTAAGTCTGTGCTCTCTGGGCAAAAATATCCAGGATCAGTTGGTTGCGATCGAGAATTTTGCAGCCAATCGCAGTCTCTAAGTTACGGCCTTGGACTCCGGAAAGTTGATGATCCACCACCACAATGCTGGCTTGAGCTTCTTGCACCATCTGTTTGATTTCTTCAACTTTTCCAGTGCCGATCAAAGTCGCCGGATTCCATTGGGGCAAAGTTTGAACTAAGGAGCCCACGACTTCTCCGCCGGCGGCAATCACCAGTTCTTCCAGCTCTAATAAATTTTCTTTAATTTCGGAGGTCGGTTCGATTTTTAAACCGACACCAATAACAATGGCACGATCTGATTGTTGTATCTGTGCTTTGTTCAGGTGGGAACCTCCAGGCTTTATTCTAACAAAACCATCAGAGGGCGCAACATAAAATCGCTCCGTTCCAATCATTTGAAAGACTTACGGAACGAAGTTGCAAAATTATAGGAACTATAAGCAAGCTTTCTAAGAGGATTTCTTACGAGCTTTGAAGCCTTTTGAAAAAACTCGGGCGCGTATGTCTGCCGTCGTGTCTTCGATCATCACATCAACAATTTTTTCTCGATCAAGCTTTAATAAAACGATCATTTTTTGAAGAGTGCTGCCAGGAGGAGCACAAATTCCGCGTTCCCAATTTGATACAAATTGCCCACTGGCAAAACCCAATTTTACTGCGAGGTCTACTTGGCTATAGCCCGCGTCGACTCGACGTTGTTTTAGATATTGTCCTAAATGATGAAAATCTGCCATGTTCTCCGCTGTCCCCGATGTTTGAACTAGGTTGATGTTTTCGCGACCTTCGCATTAATCCACGACTTTGGTCATTTGACAATTTCATTTCTGCGACAGCTAGACAATTGTCTCTGGGCCCATTTCTAAATTTTTGACCCGCTTCGAATTGAAAGGTAATTTCAAACTCTCAATCGGAGTTGAAGTGAAAAAAACTATTTTTATTCTATTTGCAGTGGTCATCGGCGGCGCCCCAACGACGGCTTTCGCTAAAGGAAAATCCAAACTGAAAGCTTACAGTTTTTTTGACGATGGAGGTAAGCACAGTCAAGGAACTTGTGATTCCGAAGGCAAAGTTCCAGGCCACTTGAAGCGCAAAGCTGAATTTACCAAAATCAAAGAATACAAAGGTTCCGAAGAGCTTGAGTTCGACGCTCATCCAGAGTCGAAAACCATGGCATCGAAACATTACTTCAGTTCTCAGAGCACCTGCAATGAGGTCCTAGCCCACCAGCCACATCCCTAAATTGAGACAATGCGAGAAGACAGCCAATGATTAACCTGCGGCTCAATTGAATATTTTTTCGCGGATGTTCCAAAAATATTTGTGCTTGCGAGCAATTACAAAGAGCGGCTGACGGAAACGGTCTTTGTTTTCAAGCACCTCATCCACGGAAGAAAACT
>JAYTZS010000380.1:0-8240 GCA_043741885.1 Bdellovibrio sp.
ACTAAACTCAAAGTTGTTGAGCTGATCGGCAGGTTAGGCCCGTTTGCGATAGGTGCCCCGGATGCTGGGTTGAGCGCCTGAGCTGCTTGGCCTGTGTCGCCAAGGAAAACTGCGAAACGGCCGGCAGTGAAAGTGACGACGCTGTATTGAGCATACCAATATCGAATTCCATCTACATACAAACCGAATCTCAAAATATTTGTCGAGTTCAGAGGGATGCCAGCGGTGTCTGTCAAATAGCCCTGAAAAACCACTTTTTGCGGCACAATTTGAGCGTGTGCTGAGGTCAGAGGGAGGAGTGTAAATGTAAACAGCAAAGTCAGTAGCAAAGAAAATCGACTCAACAAGTTCTTCATTGAGACCGTTGAAATCTTGCGAGTGGCTGATGAAAAGAAACTGCGACGGAGTGCACTCATTCGATTCCGACTCCGCTGAGCATTCGATAAGAAGAGCTGGAGCTGCTGGTGCGAAGTGCATTTCCGCCGACGGAGTGATCGCCAAGAACTGTCGACGTCGAAACTGGAGCGATGGGGTTCGTGCCCGTGAGGTCTCGGTTGACAATCAAATTTCGTGGTTGAGAAATCACTTGCGGCGGACCTGTGATCCCGACGTCATCAACACTTTGACTGCAACCCAATGAGGACAAGGCCAGGGCAGTCAACAGTGTATACAATATAAAAAGTGACGCCGGTCTCAAACGAGCCAGAGAAAAAATATTTGCATCAGTGACAGCAATGAATTTCGTCATTTATTGCGCCACCTTGAACTGAGTTGTGAGGTTCTTGGCACACTTTGGATCACGAACTGAAAAAGAGTTTTCGCCTATATTTTTTGCTAGAGTCTGAGCTTCTTGAAGTGACACCAACGGCCCAACCAGAACCTTTGTCCAATTCTGTTTCAAAGACGGCACATGACTTGGGCACAAGATGATCTTTCGGCCAGCCAGGGGAGTGTGCAAAGAGCTCAGTTGCTCATTAAGTGAACTTTGCGATGCTTTGAGACCAGAAAATGCACGGATCTGTAAAAATGTTCCTTTGATTGTCTCAAAGTCCTTAGCGGGAGGAGAGCTCGCAACTTTTCTCGAAAGCGAATCAATTGCAGACGATGATTTCAGCTGGCCAATAATCTCTCGAAGATTTGCTACTTCTCGAGTCAGCTGCTTCAACTCCGAGGAAGGCAGAATTTTTTCATCGACAGCTTGGTCATGCGAGGACTCTTGGTTGAAGTGATTTGGCAAATAATCTTGGAGTCGGATGTTCCAAGAGCTGTCTTGGGAATTGAAATCAGCTGCTCCCGGGAGCACTCGACTAAACGTGTGTTGATCTGCCGAAACGATCACAGCTGTTTGCGGGAGTTCTTTGCAGGGAACCTTGGCACGTCCAAGGGCTATCAACTCTCCATCAATTGAAATTTTTGCTTGAGGATCATTGACACGAATTTCCGTCATGCAATTTTCACGACAATTCGCCACAGCCGAAACTGCGCTGACTGCAATCAAAATTGAAATGTGAAGAATGGGCCAACAATTTGCCATTAATTAACTTATCGGCAAAAAGTTCGACACCGATGAACAAATCCTCGTGGTTTCGTGACTTTATCCAAAAACTCAATCCGGCCAGTTGTATTTTCTAGAGGTGAGACGCTCTAATGACGAAGTCTTCTAGACATTCGCCCAGTTCCTAAGAAGTGTTAGCTACGGCCGAGCTAAAGTCCGGTCGAGTTTTGAACCAGCCATTCAGACGAACGAGAAAGGTGAAGTATCAACAGACAATAAACTAATATATATTTATAAGCGAATATTCAGCACGACGAGGCAGCGCGAAACTTTGAGCGAATTAATAAAATGGAATTCTGATGTCCCTGATGAATCGATTTGCGTGACCTAAAATGAGAAATCATTTTCTCAGGCAAGCTTGTCCACCCTCAATCCCCTGAGGCATATCTCGATTTCAGAATTTGAAAATTCCTGAGTTTGGCCGTTTTAGGTTTCTTAGATCAGCGCTTCAGATTATGAAACAGGCGGCCATCAACTCCTTTGGAGACCCGCGGTTTTTATCAAGCAACTGGTTGAATCAGTGACCCTTTATCGCTTGAGAATTCCCTGGAATCTTTGGGAGCTCTCTGCCGTGAATTTGCTGTGGAGCGTATCTCTCCTGCGCTTGCTTTTGCTCCAAAACACTCAAAGCGTGATTCAGCTATTTGCGGCACAAACTGCGATTTTTCATTGGTTGCAAATTTGTATATTTTCAAGCGCAGCGTCTTGCAGCAGTTGACCGATATTTAAATGATCTTTCAGTAATGAATTGTCTCGGAAATCAGGCTCTAAAATTGGTCGAGGCTCACTGCATTTCGGCATAGCACCAAAGGTGCGACCAACGTCACTTCTTGAATTTTTAAAGAGAGAGCAGCTCTATTAACCTTGTTTGGTCTTGTTAATCGTAGAGAAAATTTCAAACCTATCTATAACAAAAATTGAGAGTAGCATGGCAGATCTAGATCAGATCCTCTGATCCTGCATTCAAAAGGACCTCATGACAAATCGTGCAAATGTTTTTCAGATCACTACAAAGATCGCTACAAAACTGGTGCCTATCTCTGCTTTTTTGCCAGTTTTGTTATTGCTTGGTTGTGCTGGCAGGGGTGAGGGAACAGGATTGTTCAATCCGCGGAATCCGTTTGGTGCTGGGCCAGCATCAGTGAATTTGTCCTCCTCTGAAACGACTCTCAATGCGGCAGATCTTAGCTCTGCCGGAAATTATGTGATCCTAGCTAAGACTGGAGTTTCCACAGTTCCGGGGTCGACAATCACTGGAAATGTGGGTGTCAGCCCTGTAGCTGCAACCTACATCACTGGATTTTCTCTCAACGCTGATTCAACAAATGTTTTCTCGACTTCGACCCAAGTTGTGGGTGGAGGAAAAGTCTATGCTGCCGACTATGCTGTCCCGACTCCATCGAATATGACAACAGCTGTAGGGAGTATGCAAACTGCGTACACCGACGCCGCTGGAAGAACGACTCCAGATTTCAATGAACTCGCCGCAGGGAATCTCGGAGGTTCGACCTTGACCCCTGGGCTTTACAAATGGACCAACACCGTGACCGTGCCAACTGATTTCACAATTTCAGGCGGTGCTAATGACGTGTGGATTTTTCAGATTGCAGGAAATTTAACCATGAGTGCCGCTAAAAATGTCATCCTCAGTGGCGGCGCCCAAGCCAAAAATATTTTCTGGCAGGTCGCAGGACAAGTGGATATTGGAACTACATCTCACTTTGAAGGAATCCTTTTGGTAAAGACTGCCGTGAATTTGCAGACGGGTGCCAATATGAACGGACGCATTTTTGCTCAGACGATGGTGTCTCTAGATCATGCAACGGTCACTCAACCCTAGTGTGAAAATAGATTGTGTGCAGACGCTTATGCTAACAAGGCACAAGCGTCTTTTCACTAGGACCGTCGTTCTCAGCATTCAACTTCAAAGTTCAAGATAAAACTCAAGATAAAACTCAATAAAAGATTCAATATTCAATTTATTATTTAGCGCAAACAGCATCGTTGTTTGAGCGGCCAAGGCGATTGCGCGAGCATTGAAACCACTTTGAGCTTGCGCAACTGACCGATTATTACTGATCCGGTTGAGCTCAATGCTCATCTTATAGTGCTCAGAATCAGTGTTCATCTCATGATTGTATTGCGCTCCTTAAATTTATCGACAGGAGTGCTCACGGGCCCGACCTCGACTCTTAGACTTCCTTCGATTTTCACACGGATTCTTTAACTGGGACTAATCTCCTTCGAAAGTGAGTCAGATATGTGCGTCCTTTTTCCCAAGTTCATTTGGTAGCAATTGATCGCTGGCTAGTTTTTAGCAGAGTCATAATTGCATCCGAACGATTCGCCTAGAAATGCGAACGTCGGAAACTTCGAAAGGAATATCCTATGAAAATAATCAACAGCTTCCTCCTCATCTTCGCCCTAGGTCTAGGCCCAATGGTTCAGGCCGAGCAGACTCCAAGATTTGTTGAGGATATGATATTCACTCGAACAAGTTCTGGAAACTTGTTTAGCAATGTTGTGAAGTCCTACGACCAATTGGAAAACGATTTGGTATTTGATGTCGAAGGACGTGCGTACGGGCTGACAGGGTCAGACTCCGAGATCGTGTCGAGCCAGATTGTCATTCATTTCAAGACAAGAAAAGCCGCCTCTCTTTTGGCCAAAAATTTTCAAGGTCCCAAAGAAATGACCCTGGAAATAAAGCTGAATGGCAGCGAAGATCGACAACCAGGCTTTATCACAGTAGAGCAATCAGCAGTGGTTTTCGGCGACCCTGATGGATATTACTGCAGAGACACAACACAGGAAACTTGCGCACTGGAGCAACTCAAGGGGTTTTAGGTGCAGGGTAGGTGAAGTAGACAACGTGCTTTGCACTCCTCTAACGTTTAGAAAAAGTCTTGTGCAGGTGGGTTTCGATCGGACTTAGAGGGTCAAGACGAAACCAGTCCTGAGTTTTATTCTCATGTTGTTCGTTTTCGCTTTAGGCTTAGCTGATGCGGCTTCAGAGAGGCTCGGCATTGATCTCATTGTTGCGTGTGGCAAGGGATGCCCTCTCAGTGGCGGTTGTTCAATCGCTTGGGCCAAAGGGCGCTTGACAGTTTGGTGGGTGGTTGTAGCAGGCCTGAGAAATTTGCTTCCAAACCTGATTGAAAGCCCGGAGACCTGCTTCAAAGCGGGATGATTTTTTGTCGGATTTTCAATTCTTGGTTTCTTGTTTTCACCCCAGTTTCATTCTTGAATTCCCATTTATATTCCCGCTCTTCTTTTTCCCCAGATTTTTTTTCGATGCAACCTGAAACATAGGTTACAGATTTTCTTCTTTTCTAATTGACAGACTATTTCGCTCATTACTTCGGCACGAGTGGCAAGATCTTTTATTTTTTGAAAATTTCGTCAGTCAGCTTCGAGATCGTGCACGGGCGATGGGCCCGAAGCGCTTGCAGCGGTGATTGATAGTGGACACGCGGGTACTGTGAAAACTTCGAGAAAAATACCTGTGATAAAAATACTCAATTGAAAATAGAAAGAGGAATTTCATGCAGAAGCCTGACTTTATACAATCGAATAAACGTAAACAAGAATACGGGGGTTCTCTGCTTGAAGGCAAGAGAAAAGGGCGTCGTGCTCTCTCAACTAAACATGCAATTCATTTGACCCTGAAGTCAGATCTGACTGGCGTGTTCAATCCAGGAAACCGAAGCCTAGAAAAATTACTTGAAACTGCTGCTGAGAAATTTCAAGTGCGCATTTACTCCTCGGCCTTGAACTGGTCCCACATCCACTGTGTGATAAAGATCAAGGACCGCAAGGATTACAATGCCTTCATTCGCGTACTGACATCCGCTCTCGCGATCAAAATACGAAAATACAAAAATTTCACGGGCAAAGTTTTTACCCTTCGCCCGTTTACAAGAATTCTCAGTTGGGGAAAGGACTTTAAAAATGTTCTGTCGTACTTAGTGCTTAATCAGCTCGAATCCTTAGGCTTGTTGGTCCGACGGAAGAAGACGAAAAAGACTAGAAAGAAAACGCCTGATTGAATCTGTCAGAAAGGGGCTATCGGATTAGCTGAATTCAAATGAAGCTTTACCCTGGTTTGTGACCAGTACATCCTGTTCAAAAACGCAAAAAATGCTTCGGTTTCTAGTTTCACTTTTTTCTGTGCCTTGGTGTTTGCAGTTCATGGGCTCGCCCAGACTCAAAATATTTCTGAGGTCCGGCAGCTGGATTTTAATCTACGAGACTCGAGAATTTGGTCTCAGGAACTTGCCAAAATCGATTTGATCCAATCGACTGACGGGCAGGGAGTAAAGATTTCGTTGATGAAATTTCGCTCTGCAGATGGTGCCTTTCAAATCAAATGTCAGCAACGGGTTGCTGGGACGGCTGATGTGCGACTACAGGACTCTGCTGAGGTTAGCTGCCGCATTCGATCCGATGTAGCGAGCTCTGCCCGTGGTAAAACTCAGTTTCAAAGTGTGTTCAACGGACGCGGACAGAGAATTCGGTTTCAGGATCCACAGGATTTGGCTCAACTAAATCGGCTTGTCGGCGACGAAAGATCGCGGTCTTATCGAACCACTCGAATGGAAACTGTTTTTGGTGGTCATCATTTGGCTCAGGTCCCGCAGCTCGAAGCAAGTTGCAAAGACGGTTCTCATTGTGAAGTCACTTTGGTCGGACCAGGGCCAACACCTGCTCCCTAATTTTAGATTCGTCGAATAGTACTGAGCCAGCCAGCGAAGAGTTCCCAGTTTGAGACAAATTCCCAAGTGATTGCAAAATAAACCTCGGTCTACGAGTTCGCTCTAGACTCATCGGAGAGGCAAGATAAGCCGATTCTTCAGCATGTTGAATTTGAACTCCGACTTTGTGAAAGTTCGGGCAACGTCTCTTTTAGGGCCCTTCCTGTACCTTCCATGGTACTGGGCGATGCCGATTTTATATCCGGGATCTTGGAATCCCTTCTGGCCGCGTTTTGCAATCTGTCTATTTATGTGGGCTACGGCTGCCTATACGTTTTATCGACCGAAGAATAACAAAACTCACAACTTTCTCATGGAAAGCGTTTTCTACCTGATTGTTTTGCACCATTTTATTATGGCTTATGAAAATAACACGGTGATTATTTACCGTTACACTTTCTTTTTAGTCACTGTCATGGGCGGAGCGATGATGAGCTCTATGCGCTCCTTTGTTTGCCTGGTGGTCCTGGCGCTTGTTTGTAAATTGATTATTTTTGCCGGAACTGTGAGCGATCCTAAATTTGAAATTTTCGAGTTCTTTCTTTGGTTGTGTCAGTTTATTATTATTGGCTGGCTGATCCGCTCGATTTTTCAAGGACGCTTAGAGATTTTCGCACTCAGTAAAAAATCCGCAGACTCGGCTATTGCTATCGAAGTGGCCAAGGCAACTCTTCTTGAAGCAGAAAAGAAGTTGTTGGAAAAAGATCTGGCGATCGCCGGCGGAGTCCAAACGCTCTTGTTGCCCAAATTCGACAGGATTAACTCAGGCCCCCTCGAGGTCTGCGCTTACTTCCAGCCAGCCTTGAAGACGGGCGGGGACTGGTGGTGGTTTCCAGAGCTCTCCGATGGAAGAGTGCGCCTTTTTATGGGAGATGTGACCGGACACGGCGCTGGACCTGCGATGGTCACGGCACTGGTGGCGGGCTGCTATCAGACAGCCATCAAGCTCATTCAAGATGCCCCAATCGAAAATCTGCTGGAGATAATAAATCAGAGAATGCAAGAGTCCTGTCAGGATCAACACTGGATGACATTTTCGGCAATTGAAATCGACCCGGTCAAAAATCACACCGAGTTTTGGTCAATGGCCTCGCCGGATATTCTCGTCACAAGTGCCTCTCATGTTGAAAGTTTGCATGGAAACGAGAAAAGTCGGCCCCTCGGAAGCGGACCTCTCAATTTCACAAAAGTTTCCCGGGCCTTTTCTCCTGGAGACCAGATGCTGATATTTACCGATGGACTTTACGAATTCGTTGATAAATCCAAACGGCAATTCGGTATGCGCCGCCTGCAAAATCTTTATTCAGACTCTCTCCCGATTGAAAACTTGAACGAACAAGTGCAGTACCTAGCGACGAAGTCCTCGGACCTTCGACTGCATGCAGACCTCGAAGACGACATCACCTTCGCGGTTATCCGTTTCAATTCAGCGAGCTAAAAGTATGCAGCTGAGTCTATTGGCCAAAGTATTTATTTTCCCGAGAACTCGCGCACTTGTTTGCACACGTCTTTGTTCTCAGACAAAAGAAAATCGACTGGGCTGACTTTCAAAAAATCATGGGTCTCAAGGACGCAGAGATTGCTGCCATTCAAAGTCTTGAAATTAAAAAGGGTGAGTATTCAGAAGTCTTCTATATGCAGGATGAAAAGCGAAGTTTGCTGCGGGTACGTCCCGACCGTCTCGCTTATTTGATCTGCACTTGCCACGCAGGGTCTTGCCATCAATGGAAATGATGTCCTTCTTGAAAAGTTCTTTGTTTACAGATCTGATCCATTCCATAAAACAAGTTTGAAAAACGACAGGATCGAGAATCAAAAAAACTCGGCGAAAGGCATCGTGCGATGGAATTCCGGACGGAAGTTCTAAGAATTCCTTGAACCAGGACTCTTTTGAAATTCCAAAATCCTCAATATCGGTCCAGCCTTCGGCG
>JAYTZS010000381.1:0-8229 GCA_043741885.1 Bdellovibrio sp.
CTCCCAAGTTTCTCGTTTTCAATGAATTTGCCATTCGAAAAGCAGAGCGATTTCTGGTCTCCACATTTAACAGAAACTCAACTTTCTATTCCTGACCAGTCTTGGGTCATCTCACCAATTGCCTGTGCCGGCCCTCTTGGATTGGATTTGAAAGTCTCTGAAACTATCAAAACCTCCTTGCAAAATACCGAAGCGCTTCGCGTTCTATTGCAGGGCTATTTGAGTCCCTTGATCGATGAACAAGCTAAGCAACTTTGGAAAAGTCTTTTGGCATCAGACCCACAAACTTTAAAAATTACAAAGATGAGCGCGCCAGCCACCGACGGCTTTTTCCTACTAGGTGAAATCAGCTCTCAGAGCTCAGGCCCTGCAACTGTTTTACCAGAAATTCCTGTTCTTAATTTGTCTAAGCAAAATCCTCAGTTGGTTATTTCTCAAGTAGGATTTGAATCTATGGTAGCAAGCGGAATTCAAAAAATCAGCTTTGGCGAAATTGAGCTCAACCAAATCAGCGGCTTTCAGAAATTACTGAGTTCACGCTTTTTGCAATTTTTTCTTTGGCCTGATTTGATGCGCTTTTCAAAAAATACTGTCTTTACTTTGAAACCCACGGCCGATCCAAAAGTTCTTTTGAAAGCTTCAAGTGATGGCCTGTGGAATTTGCAAATGCAGACTCTTGGAACGATTGAAGCCGACCGACATGGGAAAAAAGTGGACTACATTGATTGGGGACTGGGACTTGGGGCTCAGTTGAAGGCGCGAATTGAAGACAGCCAGCTTCATTTTGATTTGCTATCGCCAGCAATGAACATTCGTTGGAACTTTGCAGTCGATTATCTTGAAAAATTTTCTCCTTTTGGAAGCATTTCAACGACGGTTCTCGATCAAGCCACGCAGTTTTTGGTGACAAAGAAAGCGGCAGATGTGGCGCTGCCAATTCTGAGAATCCAAAAGAGAATTTGGAAACTGAATGGATTTCAAACCGAAAAAAATATAATGATCGTCAATTGGACGACAAAATCTCCGCCCTAGGACCAACAACGATAGAGCCGTCAGGGATATTTTTTGTAACCACGGCATTGGCTCCAATGCGGCAGTTGTCACCGAGTTGGATAGGCCCGAGAATCTTGGCTCCGGCCCCGATCAAGACTCGGTTGCCGATTGTTGGATGACGTTTGACTGGATCAAATTTGACTCCGCCCAAAGTAACTCCGTGAAAAATAATGCAGTCATCGCCGATTTGAGCGGTTTCTCCGATGACCACTCCAATCCCATGGTCGATCACCAGTCGACGAGCAATTTTTGCCCCCGGGTGAATTTCAATTCCGGTCAGCCAGCGGGAAAATTCTGAGACAAATCGTGAGAGAAAATAAAATTGATTTTGATACAAACAATGAGCTACTCGGTGGAAGAAAATGGCTTTTGGACCTGGGTAAAGCAAAGCGATTTCCCAAAGTGATTTGGCTGCGGGATCATAGTTTTTATATGCTTTTAGAAAATCAATCATCTTTCGCTTTCGATTTGCCAGAGACATCACAAAACAATTGCGGTTGCTTGCTATCCTTAAATGTCACTTGCGTCACTTGGTGATTGAAAGCAAAAACAAAGCTTCCACCTAAAACCGAATCATGTCGGCTCCGAGTCGTATTGACTTCCAAACCTTTCGATTTTCCACTTTTCAAAATGAAATTTTTGATGTCCATGAATTTATGACAGCCGGCACCCCAAACTTCGTGATCCAGTTTTCGTTTTTTGGCTTGAGAAATATAGTAAGCCTTCATTTCATACTCATCTTTGATCTCTTCGAATTCGAAAAAAACTGCAAAAGTCCCTTGTTTGTCTTGAACAAAACGAGACAGGTCGATCTCTCCACCACCACGCGGCAAGTTGATTAGGATTTCTGGCTCAATTAAGACTTGCGGTGTTTTCTCAACCAAGCGAATTTTAAGCGGTGCGAAAGTGATCGCATCTTTGGAGCGAACCACACTGTCTATTTCTTTCCAGACCTGCGAGGGGACTGGAATATCGGCTCCAGTTTCAGTCATGTCAAAAACTTTCATCTCAGCCTGAGCCATCCTGCTAAAACTGAAAGCAAAAAAAACGAAAGCTAGCCATTTCGAATTTTGCTTATTGTTCATTTAGCTGCTCTCTGAGCTCTAGCAACGGTTGGTAACTGGACGAAATCAGCAGACCTTGCTTGACTAGATCTCTGGCAAAATCTTTCTGGCCACGGCTAATGAAAACTTGGGCCAAACCAGCAAATGTTTCGACATCATGTGGACTTTTGTTTTTCACTAGCTTCCACTGCTCTTCCGCACACTTGAAATCTTTTTGCTCTTGGCACAATCGAGCTTTAAGCGAGTGAATCACCGGGCTTTCCTGAGCCGCCGGCAGCTGGAACAGAACTTTTGCTTCACTGACCCGTCCCGCTTTGACTAAAAGAAAGGCGTTGAGACCAATTAAAGTTGAGTCTTGAGCATTCTGCAGACGAGATTGATCCACACTTTGCAAAGCTGCTTTGAGGTCCCCTTGCTGATAACTGCAGTAAGAACGAAGCCCACTGTAAAGCGCTGAGCTAGGAGCATCATGCAGCAAGATTTCACATACATTTGCCAAATAGTTCCAATCCAAAACGGCTCGGTGAATGAGCAAATCATGCGCATGCTCTTTCGTCAAATCAGGGAAAATATTCAGTAGCTGATTCAAGGTTGCCGAAACAGCTTCAGAATTGTCCATTTTTTTCTCGATGGCTGCTCGGAGCAGTTGGACCTCGGGCTCGTAATTCTGCGTGCGTTCAAGGAAATGCCCCAGCTCTTCATCTGCTGCCTTCAAAATTTGCGGATCGGAAGTGACCCGATAGGAGACCAGAGCATCGTAAATCGACAAGTAAGGATCTTGGAC
The DNA here is from genome assembly GCA_043741885.1 of Bdellovibrio sp. GTDB lineage: Bacteria > Bdellovibrionota > Bdellovibrionia > Bdellovibrionales > Bdellovibrionaceae > 21-14-0-10-47-8. The sequence goes on from JAYTZS010000381.1 coordinate 2,902, forward strand.
GCCAAGCGCTTTTAAATCTTTAATTTTGTGGCTGGCTCCTTCAAAATCTCCCTGAAGAACTTCAATTTCTAAAAGATTCATTTTAACCGCTTCATTGAGCGGATCTTGAGTCAAAATGTCATTGAATCTTTTTTCAGCCTCATCAAGCTGGATTTCGCGCAAGTAAGAAAGTGCGACAAGGGACTGCACCTCTTGTTTCAATTTGTCATTGGACGGCATCCGGTTCAGAAGTAGTTCTAGGTTTTGGCGGGCTTGGACATTTTGATTTTCTACCACCATCAGCAGGGGTGCCATTTCTAACTGGCTAGCAGGATCTAACGGGTGAAGTGCTTCTGCTTTCTTGTAATTTTCCAGAGCAGACTCATACTTGCCCAATTTTTTTTCCATTCTTGCCACTTTGAGATAATCCTCTGAACCTTTTGCTTTCGGAGTTTCTTTTCTCAAGACTGCATAAGCAAAAGCCCCACTGGCGATTGCAAGCCCCGCACTCCACAGCAACCATTTCGAAGTTTTGCTTTCATGGCTGAGGCGTTTTTTTAATTTGGGGTCGGAGCTCACAGCAAATGCTGGAGTGTCCGCCGAATTCATCAGAGAGATTTTCGCCGTGTCTTGAACTGAAGTCGTTGCTGGCAGGTATTTGATGGTCAGTTCATCAGCTCGTTTAAACAATTCTGTGTGCGTCTCGGTGTCATCTTTCGTTTTGCTATGGTATTCTCGCAAAACTTCGGCGATTCCTTTGAATTGATAGTGCTCGCGAATAAAAGCCCAGCGGCTTTCAGGCGAGCGAACTTCGTCGATCAAAGAAACTTTTTTTTCTTTCAGGGCTTCAAACAATTCTGCAATAGAGTAGGGACCGAGAATCATTCCCGAAGATTTAACCAGCCAAGTTTTTTCACTTGAAGACAGAATAATCATTTTTCTCTCAGTTTTTCATATCTCTAATGTTTAAAATGTCGAACACCTGTCATCACCATATTTATTTTCAATTTCTGTGCAGCTGCGATCACTTCTTGATCTTTGACCGATCCACCCGGTTGCAAGATCCATTTCACCTGAGCCGAAGCCGCAAGTTCGACTGAATCTGGAAAAGGGAAAAAAGCATCGCTAATAAGAATAACATCTTTTAAATCTCCAAAGTGAGTCCGCATTCGCTCGATCGCTTGCTTGACAGAATCAACTCGATTCACTTGCCCCATGCCAAGTCCAACTGTCTGCCCTCGGTGAATAAGTGCAATCGCATTGCTCTTTAGACTGGCTCCAATTTTCTCGCCAAACTGTAAATCACGCAGAATTTCTGGTGTGGCCTGATCAGATAGAAATTTCCATTCTTTCGAATCGGAAGCAGTCAAATCCTTGGACTGAAGCAAAAACCCTCCAGAAATTGTTTTCATTTCCAATTCTGATTGCGGCTCACAAATCTCCGGCCATTTTAGAATTCGCAAATTCTTTTTTTTCGCAAAAACATCCAGTGCTTCATGGCTGAAATCAGGAGCCACAATGCATTCGAGAAAGATCTCACTTAGTTTTTGCGCTTCTTCTTTGCCAAGCGGCCGATTCACCGCAATGATGCCGCCAAAAATACTAACCGGGTCCGATGCGATGGTCTTTTCAATAGCCCGGAAAAGCTGTGAATCAATTGCGGCTCCGCAGGGGTTGTTGTGTTTCACTGCTACAGCTGCAGGCTCACAAAAACCGCGGATCAGCGAGCTGGCCGCTTCTAAATCAAGCAAGTTATTATAAGAAAGAACTTTGCCTTGAAGAATTTCAGCTTTGTGAAGACCCTTTTCGTCAGCCAAAAATCGATACCAAACAGATTCCTGCTGTGGATTTTCGCCGTAGCGAAGGTCCATGACTTTGTGACCTGCCACCGAGAATTCCTCGCCCCAACCATGACCCAATTTCGCAGCAACCAAAGAATCATAACTGGAAACATGAGCGAAAACTTTTGCTGCTAGCTTTTGCCTTGTTGGCAAAGACGTCGTGGGATTTCGACCAATTTCTTGATAGTCGTTGGGATCACAAATCACCGTGACTCGAGAGTAATTTTTGGCGGCGGCTCGGAGAACAGTCGGACCGCCAATATCGATTTTCTCAATCAAGTCAGGACCGTGGTATTTTTCGATGACTGAGGCTTCAAATGGATACAGATTGCAAATCACCAAATCAAAAGGGTCCAGTTCATACTGCTTGAGAAGTTGGAAATCTTCCGGATGGTCGGCTCTTGCCAAAATCGCCATGTGGACAGATGGATGCAAGGTCTTCACTCGGCCGCCCATTACCTCTGGAAAGCGCGTCTGTTGCGAAATATCGACGACGGTAATTCCATTTTGCTTTAAATGCTCAGCCGTCCCGCCAGTTGAAACCACGCGCAGACCTTGCTCACACAAAGGCTTTAAAAATTCAACAAGTCCGGTTTTATCGGAGACTGTGACCAAAGCATTTTTAAACATACGGTCCCTCTAATTACCCAGTGGGATTTTGGTCATCAATAGCTTGAAATCGTCGTTTGTCAAAAGCAGTCCAGCACCCAAGTAATTCGATTTTTTACTCTGTTTGTTCAATGCATCTGAAATTCCACCTAGAACATAAATGCCTTTCCAGACATTGTATTGCAGCTGCGCTCGCAAATTTAAATTGGTGAATTCAAAGGCATCCATAGAAAATTTCACGCGGTCCCGGTAAAGATTGTAATCAAAGCCAACCCCGCCACTGTTTTCCATCAACCCACCCTTGACGGTCAAATCCCAGAAAGTTTTTGCAAACAGCAAATTGAATTTCACTTTGTTATGATAGGTTTTAATTTCGTCAACAGTTGTAGCGGATCCCCCATTGATCGTCGTCACAGTGTCGGTGTGTTCAACAGCTCCAACTGGATCATCAACAATTCCAATATAATAATATCGATCCAAACCCGGTTGAAGTTTGATTCCCACGGTTGTCTTGGTCATGCCGATATCGCCCAGGTAATCGGCATGGAAGTCTAAGCCGGTTTGCAACTTGCCAGCTGTATCCAAAAAGTTATTCACACCGTCGATAGCTGTGTTCAACTCCTCGACTGTGTCTTCATCATTGATCAATCGACCGATTGTGCCTTCTCCGCGATTCACCTTGCCAGAGATTTCATCAATATTCTTAACTGCTGAGTCCAATCGAGCCATGGTTCGCTTCAACTGGTTTTTCATCGAATCGCCGCTTGGGTCGTTGAGGATTTCATCCAAAGATTTGGTAACTCGGTTCACTTGATCAACGATCTGGTTGATCTTGCCTTTATTTTCTGCTGTCATCTCAGAGACGTCTTGAGAGATCTTTTCAATATTGCCAACAATTCGCCCCAAGATGTGTTTTCGAGTTCCATCTTCGGTGACTGCTTCTTTCAAGGCCAGTGCAGTGGATTTTAAATCGTCGGCGATCGCTCCTACCTGAGTGATCACATTGTCCAAGGTCCCATTGGTTCGAACATTCAGAATTTGACCGCCGGGAGCTAAAGGCGGATCGGTTGGAGATCCAGGATTGATCGCGACATGCATATCTCCCAGAATTCCCTGAGACTTTGTCTCGACCGAGGTCGATGAGTAAAGTTTGAAATCCGGTTTCAAAGACAGATCGATTCGGGCTTGACCGTCCTGCAGATAGATTTTTTTAATAATTCCAACCGGGATTCCGGCTGATTTGACCTGACTCCCCTTGACCAGTCCACTGGCATCACCGAGTAGAAACCAAGCGTCGTTGTGGCGCCCAAAGGAACTTGGATCATCACTGACTTGCATGGACATGTAAGCAATCAGCGAAGCCACCGTGACAACTAGAAGTCCAACTTTGAATTCAGCAGCCCGCAACAGGTTCATGAACGCTTCATCCCTTTATCGACAAACTTTTTAACCAACGGAATATCCGTTTTGAAAAAGTCATCTGGTGTACCAAATAGCAAAACTTTGCCAGCATCTAACATCGCCACATAATCGGCAATCCGAAAAGCAGCTTCGAGATCATGCGAAACCATGACAGACGTAATGCCAGGTCGATGCTTATGAGTGTCCAAGATCAAATTATCCACCATTTCAGTCAAAATTGGATCTAATCCTGTGGTTGGTTCATCATAGAAGAGAATTTCTGGATCAAGGGCGAGAGCACGCGCCAAACCCGTTCTCTTTTGCATTCCACCTGAGATTTGCGATGGCAGTTTATTGAAATGCTTTTCTTCTAGACCTACCTGAATTAACTTTTTTGAGGCAATTTCTATCATTTCTTTTTCTGACAATTCTCGACGATGCTCAGCCAGCGGAAAACACACATTCTCTAGCACCGTCATATCATCAAAAAGAGCGGCTCCTTGAAAAAGCACTCCAAAATTCTTTCGAAACTCGGTCATTTGCTGGCTATTGAATTTGGTGATGTCTTTTCCCAGTACTTCTATCTGTCCCGAGGTCGGGCGGAACAATCCTAAGATATGTTTTAACATCACAGATTTACCAGTGCCAGAAAAACCGATCACTGCAGTCAAACTGCCTTTTGGAATTTCAAAGTTCATGCCATTCACGATGTACTCTTTGCCATCAAACGTTTTCTTGAGATCAGTCAGTTTGATCGCTGCTTCTCCGGTTTTTTGCTCAGTTGCGGTGGTGGTCATTGTTGAATTCCCATCAAATGATAGAAAGTTCGAATAAAAACATTTGTCAGAAAATAATCTAAAATAATAACCATCACCATCGAGGTGACCACACCCTTGTTGGTTGCGTCCCCGACCCCTTTAGCGCCGCCGGAAGTGTTGAATCCTCGGTAGGTACAAATCACTGCAAAGAAAAGTCCGAAGACCGCAGCTTTGAAAAGACCTTCATTGATATAGCGAACTTGGATCATCTGTTGAACACGGTCCCAAAAGACGGCCTCGTCAAGCTCGACTAATTTCACGCAGAGAAGATAAGACCCCATCATTGCCACAAAATCGAAAATGGCCGTTAGTAGCGGCATACAGATCACAGCGGCAATGATTCTGGGAGCAACAAGATACTGTTTTGTGTTCACTCCCATCACATCCAAAGCGTCGATTTGCTCATTGACTCGCATCGTGCCAAGGCGAGCGGCCATCGCTCCGCCGGCTCGAGCAGAAACAATCAACCCGGTTAATACTGGCCCCAGTTCTCGAGCAATTCCAAGAGCAACTGTAGGCCCGACCATATTGACAGCATTGAACATCTTGAATCCCAAATACAATTGAAACGAGAGAGCGAGACCAGTGAAAAGAGCTGTTAGCGCAACAATAAAAACCGACTGGTTGCCGACAAACTCCATGTGCTTGAGAATTTCAACGTAACGAAAGGGACGACTGAA
>JAYTZS010000382.1:0-2898 GCA_043741885.1 Bdellovibrio sp.
CTTTTCGATGGATTGAGAGATTTGCAAAGCACAAGAAAGTCCGGCGGCCCCTCCACCAACAATCAAAACATCCACATCCATTTGCTCACGACTGACACCCTCAGGAAGATCTGTGTATTGATTCACTGGTTACTCCTGTGACTAAAAAATTAAAATCCTGAAAATCAATCGGCTGCCGCATCCGACGGCCCTTCTTCGGCTGGAGCTTCGGTTGCCGGAGCCATTTTTCGATTGGCCTGCTGAAGCTGCATTTGCACTTGCAGCGGCTCTTCGTCCCGACCGCCTGGATAAAGTCGCTTTTTGGCTCTCAGATGAATCTCTTGTTCTTCTGGAGTCATCAAAGGATGAGTTTGATCTCCGTCTCCCGCAGCTTGGCTTGTACTGGCACTGGCCACGGAACTAAAACTCATAACAACAACAAAAAAACCGAAAATTGAGACCAGCAACAGACCCACAAAGCGCAACACCAATTTCAGCTTCATTTCTGACTCCCATGAAAAGCAGTATCTGAATCGAATTCGCCAAACAAGTCACGCTTTGACAAGTCTAGACTGACTCTTCAAACAGCCGGCTCAATCAGACTGTTCAAATCATCAAAAATTTAGATTCGGCGGTGACTGTGCATGGGGATCTGTTTTCGCACTTTTTCAATCAAACTGCGGTTCATTTGAAAAGCGAAAGCTTGTGGAACGTCTGCTGAACCTCGGAACACAACTTCTCCCCAAGGATCAACGATCAAACTGTGACCAAATGTCATGCGACGATCTCCAGCCGAATTGATATGGGTTCCAGCCTGAGCTGCTGCCACCACATAACACTGACTTTCGATGGCCCGGGCGCGCAACAAAATCTCCCAATGGGCCAATCCAGTGGTCACTAAAAAAGCGGCTGGGACCAGAATGACATCAACAGCCTCTCTTGCATAAATCGAAAACAGTTCGGAAAATCGAACATCATAACAGATTGTTTGGCCCAACTTCCAATCTTGGACCTTCATTATCCCTGGGGTTGGACCGTGATGAAAGATATCCGACTCTCGATGGGGCTTTTGACCTTCTAGAGTGATGTCGAACAAATGCATTTTGCGGTAGGTGCACTCGACCAAACCCTCAGGCGTGACTGTCACCGAAGCATTCGTAAGCTTGCCTTCTTCTCGCAAAGGGATAGACCCTAAGTGCAGAACACTGAAATATTTTTTTGCCAGATTTTTCAATTGCTCGAACACGGGGTCTTGCAACTCCAGACCTAAAATGGTCGAGCCTTCCTTCAAACGCATGAACAAACAATTTTCTGGAAAAAAAGCGATTTCAAAAGGTGTCGGAACAGACTGCAAAAGAACTTCAATTTGGCGAAAGTTGGCCTGGACATCATCGATGGAAGTCATCTGGCAAACTGCAATATTCAGGACGGATTTCATGTTCACTCCGAGGAGGAAACTCGAGCCTCACTGATATCTTTGCACTTCCAATTGGATTTTTCTAGATTGATTCGAATATTTGCTAAAACTTTTGAACAACGATCTGCAGATCCGGAGTGACTAACTTTTTGATCCACTCCGTTTTTCGTGTAAGTTGTCACACAACTGCCATTTTTTTCTTTCAGGACCCTTAAAGTTCGAACCCTCGATTTACTTTTGCACATTAGGTAAGTCGTCTTTGAATCGGCTTCCGTTATCGAGTCCCCTGATGAATTCGCTTCAGATGCTATACCAGCGGCAATTCCAGGCAAAGTCGTAGATGAAGCCCCAGATGCTGTTGCAGACCCTGCTTGTGAATTTGCTTCGATAGGTCTGTTTTCGGAAATAACAAATTCGGCTCTCACTTGGAGCGAAATAAACAGAGCTAGAATGAACGTCACCAACTGGTGAGGCATAGTGTCCTCCGACATTCTACAAATCGGTGTTTCACAGCCTTCCGTCAAGAAGACCTTTGTCCAGTTATTGCCTTTAAAAAACAAGAAAGGCTCTGGAAAATCAGAGCCTTTGTCATCTTTCACAGTTTTTACAAATCCACAGGATTTGAGCTTTAACTGGTAGTTCCGCTTCTTCCATAAAAATGAATTCTAAGAATTCAAAATCAGGCAGTTTTAGAAGCAGTTTTCTTCTTTGCAGCTGCTTTTTTGGGAGCCGCTTTGGCAGCTGGAGCATCCAGCAATTTCACGTTGGAATAGTCGATATAACCTTCGATCTGCTTGATGCCGTCTTTTTTATCAAAGTGAGTCATAATCTTGATGCCCTGAACTTTGATTTTCATCGTCGAAGCTTTCACTTCGAGGACAGTTCCCTTTTTGCCTTTGTCGGAACCGGCAATCACTTGAACGGTAGCACCTTTTTTGATTTTTAATTTCATCGCCATAATTCCCTCTTACTTTTTGGCTGTCATTTTGCGACGGATGCGATTTTTAACGTCCAAAGCTCTTTTTGAGAGAACGCTGTCATCTTGATTGAGAATGAATTCGTCAAAGCCGCCTGTGTGTCCCATATCGCGGATTGCACTAGTAGCAATCTGCAGACGCACCATCATATTCAACGTGCGGCTAAATATGCGTTTTTTCTGCACATTCGGAAGCGCAGTTGACTTGGTTTTAATATTCGAGTGGCTCACGCGGTTTTTGACAACCGGGCCTTTGCCAGTTAATTCACATCGACTCATTGAGATCTCCTCTGGAAGAATTGTTTTAACTATCGAAAAAGAAGCTTGTTGGCAACAGCAAATTCAAGTATATCCAAGGACCTCGTTCGATCATTGCAAAGGACAGCCCGATGAAAAAGAATTCACGCAGCAAGTACCGTCAGGAATATAGCGGAGATCACCTTTTTGACTACAAAGATCCAGTCAGCCTCAATCGCTTCGTTAGCGATGGTGGGAAAATCACTCCAGCTCGGATTGCGAAATTGAG